>DASYTI010000108.1 GCA_036002485.1 Candidatus Methylomirabilota bacterium
GTTGCCGTCGGCGAGCTTGCCGCTCACGGACTTGCCGCGAATCAGGACCTCTTTGACCTCGCCCGTCTCCACCTTCTTGAGAAACTCGGAGAAGACCATCTTGTCGCGCGAGGGCTGGCTGGCCTGAAAGACGTTGAAGAGGACGATGACGATGAGGCCGATCACCATCCAGAGGGCGAGATTCTTGTAAAACGGCGAATTCATCGTGCCCCGAAGTATATCATAGCGATCAATCGTCGTCGGTCGCCCCGCGGGGAGTTTTTAGCCCTCCAGATCGTGGATTTCGGGCAGGTTCCGATACAGGCCGTCGACGTCGAAACCATAGCCGACCACGAAGCGGTCAGGAATGGCGAAGCCCACGTAGTCCAGCGGCACCTCGACCTGGCGGCGCTCGACCTTGTCCAGCAGGGTGCAGACCTGGAGGCTCCGCGGATCCCGCGTCTCGAGGTTCCGGCGAAGGTAGTCCGCGGTCTTGCCCGAGTCCACGACGTCCTCGACGAGGATGACGTTCCGGCCCTCGATGGAGCTGGAGAGGTCCGCGGTGAGACGGACCACCCCGGTCGAGCGCGTCGCCGAGCCGTAGGAGGACACGCCCACGAAGTCTACGGCGACGGGAACGGGGATGGCCCGGATGAGATCGGCCATGAAGATGGCCGCGCCCTTGAGCACGCCGACCAGGAGCGGGGTGCGCTGGCCATGCTCACGCCCGATGGCCCGGCCAAGCTCGGCCACCCGGGCGGCGATCTCCGCGCGCGAGACAAGCACCCGGCCCGGGCGCTGCGCCATGAGCCTACTTGGGCGCGACGAAGGCAGCCACCGAGCGCTCGGCGCGCATCCGGTCGGCCATGCGCTGGGCCTCGGCTTTGCTCTTGAACGTGCCCACGCGAACCCTGAAGCGGATCTGTCCGTCCTCGCCCGAGATCTGCGTGACATAGGCGTCGAAGCCCGCCTGGCGGAGCTGCTTCTCGAGGCCATCGGCCTGCACGCGAGTCTTGAAGGCGCCCGCCTGGACGGACCAGGGCCCCGACGCCTCCGCCGCGGCTTTGGCCGTCTCCGCTCCGGATTTGGCCTCCGTCGGCGCGGGCTTCTCGACGAGAGTCTCTTCGTGACTCGTGGACCGGCTCGGGGGGGGCGGCGATGGGATGGGTTCGGCTTTCGGAGTCACCGGCGCGGCCACCGTCTTGGCCTTGTCCTCGTGGCGCGGCGAGGCATGGGCATCGGCCCCGCTCCGACCCAGGGGCGCGGTCAGCGTTTGGTAGAAGGTGAGCTTCTGATCCACCGACGGCACCGGCTCGACATCGGTGCTCGATAGTCCGCCGCGCTTGCCGGGCGGGATGGTTTTCCTGGCGCCCGCCTCGGCGCTGGCCGTCATGGCGGCGGGTCGACTCCACTGACGGCCCACCAGCACGCCCAGCGCGAAGGTCAGCCCCATGATGAGGGCGCTCGCCGTCAAGAGGGCGATCCACTGGGCCCGCCCCGGCCCGTGTCTCCCGCGTCCCCTCTCGCCTCGCATTACATGCTCTCCGGCGCGGAAACGCCGAGAAGACCGAGTCCGTTGCGGACCACCTGCCCCACCGCGGCGGCCAGGCCGAGACGCGCCAGGGTCAGCTCCCTGTCCTCGGTGATCACGCGGTGGGCCTTGTAGTACGGGTGATAGAGACCCGCGAGCTCGGTCAGGTAGTACGCGACGCGGTGGGGCTCGCGGGCATGCGCGGCCCCCGCCACGAGGCTCGGGTACTGGAGCAGGCGCTTGATGAGCCGCTGCTCCTCGGGCAGGCCCAGCCGCCGGAAATCGACGTGCTCCCACGGAGGAATCACGAGCGTCTGCTCGGCCGCGGTGCGGAAGAGGCTGGAGACGCGCGCGTGAGCATACTGGACGTAGAAGACCGGATTGTCCGCCGACTGCCTGGTGGCCACCGCGAGATCGAAGTCGAGCGGGCTGTCGTGGCGGCGCGTGAGAAAGGTGAAGCGCGCGGCGTCACGCCCCACCTCCTCGAGCAGCTCGTCCATCAGCACGAATTCGCCGCGACGCTTGGACATGCGCACGGGCTCGCCGTCGCGCAGAAGGGTGACGAGCTGGACGACGAGGAACTCGAGGCGGTCCGGCGGATGTCCCAGCGCCTGCATGGCCGCCTTCATCCGTGGGATATGGCCGTGGTGGTCGGGGCCGAGGAGATCGATGACGACGTCCGCCTGCCCAAACTTGATGAAGTGATGGAACCCGATATCCACCGCGAAATACGTCAACTCACCGTCAGACTTTCTCAGCACGCGGTCCTTGTCGTCTCCGAAAGAGGTCGAGCGGAACCAGAGGGCCCCGTCCTGCTCGTAGGTATGGCCGGCCGCCGTGAGGGCCGCGATGGCCCGCTCGGGCAGCCCGGCATTCCGCACATCGCCCTGCTCATGCCTCCAGCTCTCGAAGCGGGTGCCATAGGATTCGAGCACCTGACGCTGGCCCGCCACCATGCTGGCGACGGCCTGGCGCCCGAGGAGCTCGACACGCTCGGCCTCCGGCCGGTGCGCGACGGCACGCATCCCCGTGGCATCCGTGGCGAGCCAGTCCTTGACGAGATCCACGAGGTATTCGCCCGGATAGGCGTTCTCCGGCAGCTCGACGGTCTCGCCGAGGGCCTGGCGGAGCCGCACGTCCACGGAGCGCGCCAGGGCCTCGAACTGATTGCCGGCGTCGTTGACATAGAACTGGCACTCGACGGCCATGCCCTGTGAGCGCAGGATCCGCGCGAGGGCATCGCCCACCGCCGCCGCGCGGGCATTGACGATGACGAGCGGGCCCGTGGGATTGGCCGAGACGAACTCGAGGAGGCCGCGCCCGCTCGTGGCCGTCTGACTCGTGCCGTACCCATCCGCGGCGGCGAGGATCTCCTTGAGGGCCTCGGCGCACCAGTCCGACGCGAGCGACACGTTCAGGAATCCCGGGCCCGCCGCCTCGAGCTTGGAGACCATCGGGCTCACCGGGAAATTCTTTCTGATCGCCTCGGCGATCTCGCGCGGCGCCTTCCGGGCCGGGCGAGCCAGCGCCATGGCGACATTGGTGGCGTAGTCGCCGTGAGACTCCTCCCGCGGCACTTCCCAGATCATGTCGTCCGGCACGGGCAGCCCCGCTTTGACCAAGGCGTCTCTGAGCAGCTTCGACAAGAGTTCCGTGATTGAGTTCTGCATTCCCGGTCCGTTAAGATACGAATCGCCGCACGTGGCGGCGCCGATTCATCGTACAACGCGGGTCCAGCCGGGCGGCCAGAAATTAGAGGGCGAAAAACATCAAGAGACTCCCGAGAGCCTCAATAGCTGGTAGACCGCGCCCATGTCGAGCGCTTTCCGCAGGGTCTCGGCCAGGCGATCATATCCGGCTTCCCGCCGCGACCGGTGATCACGTCCTGTCGTCGTCCCGCCCGGAATCGCTCCCGCCCACTCGAGAATGCTCCGGCGAGCGGCGCCCACCTCGAGAAGGCCGTGAAGATAGGTCCCGCGCACTCGCCCGTCACGCGACACGGCCCCCTCCGGCACCCCGCCCACGACGCAGAAGGGCGCGACATCACTCTCGATGCGCGTTGCGCCCGCGTGGATCTCATACGCCTCGAAGTCGGGTCCATCGGGCAGGAGCCTGGCCTTAACGCGCCGCGTGACCTTGAGAGGCTCGAGCGTCGTACTGAGCGGGAGCAGCGCGAGACCCGCCTCCGTGCCACCGCTCTCGACGCCGTGCGGATCCGCGACCATCCGCCCCAGCATCTGGTAGCCGCCGCATATGCCGAGCAGCGCTCCGCCGCCACGGATATGCGCGGTCAGCGCATCACCGAAGCCGCGCGACTTGAGCCATCGCAGATCCGCGATGGTGTCCTTCGAGCCCGGCAGGATGACGAGCGCTGCGTCGGAGATCTCGACGGGACTCCGTGCATAGACCACGCGCACGTCCGGCTCGGATTCCAGGGGGGCGAAGTCCGTGAAGTTGGCGATGTGCGGCAGCCTGACTATGGCCACGGTGGGGATCACTGCCGGCCCCACGGCCCGCGGAAGCGAGCGTCCCTCCAGGGCGACGGAGTCCTCTTCCGGCAGGGCAAGGTCAGGGAGGTACGGGACTACGCCAAGGACGGGCCGGCGAGCTCGCCGCTCCAGGTCGCGCAGGGCGGGAGCCAGGAGCTTGGCATCGCCGCGGAACTTGTTGACGACGAAGCCCGCCACGCGCCGACGGTCGGGAGGCTTCAGGATGGCCATGGTCCCCACGAGGCTCGCGAAGGCCCCGCCCCGGTCGATATCGCCCACGAGAAGCACGGGCGCCTTCGCCATGGCCGCCACGCGCATATTGGCGAGGTCGCGACGCATGAGATTGGGCTCGGCGGGGCTTCCCGCGCCCTCGATGACGACGACGTCGGACTCGCGCGCGAGCGTCGCATAGCTCGAGCGGACGGCCGGCCAGAGCCGCCCCGCTTGACGGTAATACTCCCGGGCGGGCATGTCTCTGAGCGCCTTCCCGAGCAGAACGACCTGGCTCGTCGCGTCCGCGCGAGGCTTGAGGAGAATGGGGTTCATCTCGACCCGCGCGGGCACCCGGGCCGCCTCGGCCTGCATGGCCTGCGCCCAGCCCATCTCGCCGCCATCCATCGTCACGTGGGCATTGAGCGACATGTTCTGCGACTTGAAGGGCGCAACGCGAAGGCCATCCTGGGCCAGGAGCCGGCACAGGCCGGCCGCGAGCACCGTCTTGCCCACATGCGAGCCCGTGCCCTGGAGCATGATCGCCCGCGCGCGAGTCATCTTAGCCTTCTTGGGCTCGCCATCTCAGGATAGCCATCGCAGCATCAGGAGGCTCACGCACAGCCACACGCCCGCGGCGCCCGCGAAGACGCGCACCGCGCGGTCCATGGCCGCGACATCGGGAGGCGGGCCGTCGCCCAGCCGGTAGTGTCCGAGCTTCTCGAGGGTGACGCCGAGCGCGCCCGCCATGGCCGCTATGGTCTGCCCCGCATTGGGGCTCGCCGTGAGGCCACCATCTCGCCGCATCATTCTCCACGCTCCCCGCGCGGACTCGCGGCCGAGCCACGCCCCCGCGCAGAGGGCCAGCGCCCCCAGCCGCGCGGGAATCCAGTTGAGCATGTCGTCGAGGCGCGCGGAGGCGCCCCCCAGCTGCTCGAGCCGCCCTTCGCGATAGCCGATCATGGCATCAGCCGTGTTGACGGCGCGGTACAGCCACGCACCGGGCAGTCCCGCCACGAGATAGAAGCAGAGCGGCGCCGTCCAGCTATCGGTGAAATTCTCGGCCAGCGATTCGACGGCGGCGCCGGCCGTGGCGCCCGCATCAAGATCATCGGTCCGACGGCTGACCAGATGGACGCCGGCGGCGCCCCGGGCCGCGGCCAGCTCGCCCTCGGCGAGCGCGTCGCGCACCTGCCACACGGCGGCGACCAGACCGCGGATGGAGAAGGCGCATTTGAGCAGCCATGCCTGGGCGCCCAGGGCGAACGGCCACCACAGGAGATTCGTGAGCGCTTGGGCGAAGAGCGCTCCCATGATGGTCACGACGCTGACCGTGACGATGAGGAGGACGCCATAAAGGGCCAGGAAATCGCGCGGCAGGGGCTCGGCCCATGACCGTCCGAGCGAGATCAGCTTGCCTATCCACGAGACGGGATGGAGCCGGTTCGGCGGGTCGCCGAGCAGCAGATCAAAAGCCACCGCGAGCAGCAGGACGGCTATGGAATTGACGAACGGGAGACCCATGGCCGGGGCATTCAACGGAGCTCGAAGATCACGGGCAGCCGGACGCGGAGAGGGCGTCTGGGAAGGTGCTCGGGCATTGGCACCGACGGCACCCGGCGAACGGCCTCGATCGCGGCCTCGTCGAGCAGCGCATGGGCCGATGAGGTGACCAGGCTCACGGCACGAACTCGCCCCGTGGCATCGAGCAGCACCTCGAGCTCGACGCGGCCGGAAAGCCCCTGACGTCTGGCCGCCAGCGGATAGACGACATACTCCTGGATGAGCTGGCGGAAGCGCGCGAGGTATGGCCCGAACTCGGCGGGCGGATCACCACGATCGGGCCCCGGCCCCGCCAGCGCGAGGGGTGAGCCGGTGGCGCCGCCGCCCGGCTGTCCTTGACGCCCCGGCGCGTTGCTCGTCGCCCCTCCGCTTGCCGTCACGCTTGCGCCTGAGCTCGCGGGTCCGTCTGGGCTCACCCTCCCGGCGGGCGACGCGGGCGCCGCCGACTCGATGCTCGGCGCCTCCTGGGAGAGGGGCCGCGGCGGCTCGGGCATCGGTTGAAGCTCAGGCTCAGCCACGGCGGCGGGCGCCCGCGGCGGCGGGGGGGACGACGTCGCGCGCACGCGCGGACGCCGTGCGTGTTCCAAATCGGCGGGGAGCGCCGCGGGCGCGCGCGGCCGGTCACTGCCGGGCACGCCGTCGGACGACATGGCGTGCGCCGCGCCGCCGGTCAAGTCGATGAAGAGAGGCTGCGGTTCTCTCAGGCCCGCGGCCAGCACGAGCACGGCGCCCACGGCGACGGCGTGAAGCGCTGCGGAGCTTGCCAGCGTGGCGAGCCGGCGCACATTCACCGGTTGCGCTCCTGCCAGCCGCGAATCCCCGCCGTCAACGCCTTGTACGCGGCCTGGGCTATGCTCCAGCCGAGCTCGGAGGCCGGCCCACCGAACCGGATGCTAGGGCCCCGTCCCGTGGCCGCGATGACGACGGCGTCGGTCGAGGTACCCGTGGCGAGCCGGCCCGCGGCGTCCCGCAGACCCGCCTCGTGGAGCGCCAAGGTCTTGACCTCGGTCGCCGTCATCACGGCGTTGACGAGGGCGGGCGGATCGGGATTGCCGTCCACCACGACGATGGTGTTGATGGTGCCCGGGGCCCAGACCTGGATGGGCTCGTGTCCGGCCGCCATGCGGTTGCTCAGGCCGACCGTGGACACGGCAAGGGTGGCGATTCTGGCCCCGCTCTCCTCTCCCGTCGTGGCGAGCTCGGTCCACGCTCCCGTCAAGAGCCCGACATAGGGCTCGGGCACGGAGGCCCCTCGGGCAAAGGCCTCCAGCATCGCGGCGGGGTCGACGCAGAGATCGTGCTTGGTGACGTGAAGGTTGATGATGGCCCGGGCGCTCTGGAGGCCGCCACCGTGCACGGCCGACGAGAGCGCGAGCAGCGGGCGCTGGCTCGTCACCACCACGGCCACGCGGTCCATCCGAACGTCCAGGCCGTCTATCATGGGCGCCGACTCAAAAGCTGACCCGGAGGCCGGCGAGGAAATTGGTCCCGAGCGCGGGAAAGCCGCGAACCTCCGCATAGCCTTCGTTCAGGAGGTTCTGGACCCGCAGGATGAGATCCAGGCCCTGCACCCAGTTGTACTTCTCCAGCACGCGATAGGTCCCCCCCACGTCCACGCGCGTATAGCCGCTATTGTAGACCTCGCCGAAGGTCTCCCACTGCTGCGTGACGATGTAGACCTGGGTGAACAGGGAGAGGCGCCGGATGGGCTCCCAGGCGACGCCGATGTTCCACCGGTGCTGCGGCTCGCGGGGCAGCCACCGCCCGGTCTGAAGGTTCTTGGTGTCCGTGAACGTGTAGTTGATGGACCCCACCAGGTTGGGCAGGATGTCCACCTCGCTCGTGAACTCCACCCCCTCCGAGCGCGCTGCCCCCACGTTCACGGGGCCGCCGAAGGGCGCGGTGGGAATGGACACGCAGCAGGTGATCAGGTTCGTGAAGTCGTTGTGGAAGTAGGTCAGCCCGAGCCGGATCCGCCCCTGCCAGAGCGTCTGGTCCACCCCGGCGTCCCACGACATGCTGCGCTCCGGCTGGAGAGTGGGGTTGCCGAAGTCGGGAAAGAAGAGGTCGTTGAAGGTCGGCGCCCGGAAGCCCGTGCCCGCGCTCCCGCGAATGCGCGTGCCCGTCTCCTTGATCAGGAATGCGAGAGTGCCCCGCTTGGTCAGCGAGCTGCCGAAGACGCTGTCGTCCTCGTGCCGGAAGCCGCCTGTCACGAAGAGCCGGTCGAAGAAGCGAAGCTGCTGCTCGAAGAAGAAGGACGGCACGTGCCGGCCCGCCCGGAAGACGCCCTTGTTCTCGCCGTCCTCGTGGCGGTACCCGATTCCCCCTGTGCTCGTGCTCCAGGGGAACACGTGGATGGAGTTGAGCCACTCGACCTCGCGCCGCTCGACATTGATCTGGGCAAAGATCGGAAAATCGAAGGTCACCCCGGGGTCCACCGGATCCTGGAAGCCGACATTGTTCTGGTAGCGCGAGAGGCGCGCCGTGCTTTCCCACCAGGTCACCGGCCGCGTCTTGGCCTCGAGCAGCATGATGGTCGTCTCGCTCTGCTGCTTGGCGTTGGGGTTGATGACGGGATCGATCGGTTGAGGCCCCGGGAAGACACCCTTGACGGGCACGCCCGTGTCGCTCTTGTTGTAGCGGATGACGAAGGAGAGCGAGGAGTCGAAGGGCAGGGAGACGCCCACGCGCCCGTTGAGGGCATTGATGTTCGAGCCGTCGTTCTGGAACTGGCCATTGCTCTCGAGGTGCGAGGCGGAGAACGAGTAGTCGAAGATCTTCCAGGTGCCGCTCGCCTGCACGCGGGACTGGAGCGTGTCGTAATTGCCCGCCTCCCCTTGCACGGAGGCCTGGAAGGGCCCCTGGCCCTTCTTGGTAATGATGTTGACCACGCCGCCCATGGCATCGGCCCCGTAGAGGGTGGATTGCGACCCCCGGATGATCTCGATCCGGTCTATCAGGTCCGGCGAGAGGTCGGAGAGATCCACCTGGCCCAGAGTCGGGCTCTTCACGCGGACTCCGTCCACCAGCACCTGGACCTGGTTGGAATTGGCCCCGCGGATCGAGATGCTCGACGTCTTGCCGAGCGAGCCCGAGCGGCGGATGTCCACCCCGGGCACGTTCCGCATGGCCTCGTCCACCGTCGCGTAGTGATAGGTCTTGAAGTCGTTCTCCGTGATCACGCTGAGGGCCACCCCGAGCTGCGTGGCGGGTGTCGCCACCGTGGTCGCCGTCACCACCACCGGGTCCACCGTTTTCGTCTCCGTCTTTCTCTCCTCCAGCTTCGCTGCTTCAGGTTTCACTTCTGCCGGTTTCACTTCTTGGGCGGCGACCGGTAGCGCCGCCAGAAGCCACGTCAGCACCAGGACCTTGCTCGCGATTCGCATGACCGTTCCTTTTCTCTCGAAAGGATGTCTGTCGTGCTGTCGCGGCCAGGTTTCCTGACTCGTGGCTCATCGCCGTCGCCCAGCCTTCCCGGGACATTTCCCAGTGGCTTCCATACCGGCCGGGGCTTGGCTCCCCACTCACAGTGGCGGGACCGTGCCGGCTTCTCACCGGCTTCCCTGTGACCGCGACGCCTCACTTCGCCTTGCTTCCGGCTCTCACCTCCCGTCCGGCCAGAGCACGCTGACCGTGGGCCGGCGGGTGGTGGGATGCTTGTCCACCACGACGCGACAGCCGTACACGCGCTCCAGCGTCGACTCCTGCAGCACCTCCTCCGGCGCTCCCATGGTGACGGCGGCGCCCGACGACATGAGGAGCAGGCGGTCCGAGAGCTCGGCCGCCATGTTGAGGTCATGGGAGACGAGGAGAATGCCGAGCCCTTGCTCACGATGGAGCCGCCGCAGGAGGGCCACGCACTCGGCCTGGTAGCGGAGATCGAGGTGCGCGGTCGGCTCGTCGAGCACGAGGAGGCGCGGCTCCTGAGCGAGGGCGCGGGCCAGCACCACCCGCTGGCGCTCGCCCCCCGAGAGGCGGTCCAGCGTCTCCCCGGCGAGGGCGTGCACGCCCGTGAGCTCCATGGCTTCCCGCGCGATCCGGACGTCGGCCGGGCTCTCGAAAAAGCGGCCCGGAGCATGGGCGAAGCGTCCCATCAGCACCAGCTCCTGAGCAGTGAACGGGAAGCCCTGCGCCACGTCCTGGGGCACCACGGCGACCCGGCGCGCCACCTCGGCGCGGCCGAGAGACCGCAGGGCCTCGCCCTGGACATAGATCGCTCCGCGGGAAGGGGCGAGGACCTTGGAGAGGAGACGGATCACCGTCGTCTTGCCCGCGGCATTCGGTCCGATGAGCCCGAGCACCTCGCCGGGCGCCACGGCGAAGGACAGCTCCCGGATCTCGAAGCGACCGTGCCCCGGGGCGGCGGTCGGGTAGGTGAAGCCTACCCGGTCGAACTGGACGAGCGGCGTCATGGCATGATCCGTCCGACGCGTGAGCGCAGGAGATAGATGAAAAACGGCGCGCCGCAGAAGGACGTGATGACTCCCACCGAGAGCTCGGCCGGCGCCACCACCGTCCGCGCCAGTGTATCGGCGCTCAGGAGAAACACCCCGCCGCCCAGGGCGGCCGCGGGAATGAGCACGCGATGGTCGGAGCCGACGAGCATGCGCATGGCGTGGGGAACGATGAGCCCCACGAAGCCGATGGGCCCGACGAAGGCGACCACGACGCCCGTCAGGAGGGCCGCCCCCGCGAAGATCCGGCGCTTGAGCCGCTCGGCGTCGACCCCGAGCTCCTGGGCGCCCTCCTCGCCGAGGGCGAGGAGATTCAACGCGCGCGCCCGGCCGAGGACGAGCCAGAAGCCCAGAGCGACCGTTGCCCCGAAGACCCCGAGCGCGCCCGCGGGGATGGGCGCGAGATTTCCGAGCAGCCAGTGGATGACGCCGCCCAGGCGGTTGGTGTCGACCAGCGAGATCACCACGGTGATGGCCGCCGAGAAAAAGATGCCGACGATGACCCCCGCCAGCAGCAGGGTGTGCACGGGCAATCCGCCACCCGTGGAGGCGATCAGGTACACGGCGCTGCCCGCCACCACGGCTCCGGCAAAGGCGAAGGCCGTGAGCCCGAGCGCCTCGACGACACCCTGACCGAGCCCGGAAATCTGCGCGAGGACGACCCCGAATGCCGCGCCGGCCGAGACGCCGAGGATCGACGGCTCGGCGAGCGGGTTTCGCGTGAGGGCCTGAAAGCCGGCGCCCGCCACGGCCAGTGCCCCTCCGGCCAGCGCGGCGGCCGCGATACGCGGCAGGCGGATCCCGAGGATGACCACTCGCTCCGCGCCCTCCAGGGGCCCGCGTCCCGTCACGAGATCGACGATGACGCCGGGCCCGATGCGCGCACTACCCACGAGCAGCGAACCCACGGCCACCACGCCCAGGAGGAGCGCGAGCCCTCCACATACCGCGGCCAGCCTCGCCGGCCCCGTCATTTGCCGGAGGCCTCAGGCCGGAAGAGCTCAGGATGGATGAGCCTGGCCAGCGTCTCTATGCCGTCGACGAGGCGGGGGCCGTAGCGGTGCATGACACTGCCATCGGCCGTGTAGAGGCGCTTGCTCTTGACGGCGGGAAGGCTCTCCAGGCGCTCCCACTTGTCCCGCCCCACCGGCGTGCCGCCGCTGTGACTGGCGAGAACGATCACCTCGGGCGCGCGCCCGACCGCCGCTTCGAGGCTCATGCGCGGGTATCCCGCCCCCTGGTCGGCCGTCACCGACTCTCCGCCGGCCAGGGTGATGAGCTCGGAGACCAGGGCGCCCCGGCCCGGCACGATGAGCGGGTCGGGCCACAGGACATAGAGCACGCGGGGGCGCGGCCGGCCCGCGATGCGCTCGCCGACTGACTTGATTCGCCGCTCGAGGTCCGCGGTAACGGCGGAGGCCCCGTCCCGGTGCCCCGTGAGCTCGCCGAGCCCACCCACGAGCCGCAACACGTCTCCGACCGAGGACGGATCCACGAGATAGATGGGCAGGCCGAGCCGCTTGAGCTGATCGAAGGTCTCGGCGCGATTGCCCGACCGTGTCGCCACCACCAGATCGGGCTTGAGGGTGACCAGGGTTTCGAGGCTCGGGCTGATCATGCCGCCCACGCTCGGCTTGCGCTTGGCCTCGGCCGGGAAGTCGCAGAAGTCGGTGACGCCCGCGAGCGTCTCCTGGGCGCCGATGGCGAAGAGGATCTCGGTCACGCTCGGAACGAGAGACACGATGCGGCGCGGCGGCGCGGGCAGGGTCAGCACGCGCCCGGTCTGGTCCACGACTTCCAATCCCCATCCCGACCCCGGCACGAGCAGCAGGCAGAGCGCGAGCGCGCGAAGACTCGTCGTCATGCGCGGCAGGCCTCGACGAACCGCTCTGGAATCTCGGGGCACGAGGCCCAGTGCAGGTGCACGTAGCTCATCAGGGCACGCCCGACCATGTAGCCTTCGGCCTGCACCGGCGCGCCGGAGCCGTCATCGATTCGATAGACGCGCGCGACGGAAGCCGGGGGCGGCTCCAGCTCCGAGGCGTGGAATTCGTGGCCGCGAGCGCGCGTCCCGGCGGGCCCGATCAGGCTCGAGGCCGACGTGACGATCTCGCGATAGCCGAGACGGAGCCGTCCCCTGACCCAGCGAGCGCGCGCCGGCAGAAGCCCGGTCATGGGCCACGTGACCCCGTCTCCATCTTCGAGGGACTCGGCCAGGTACATGAGGCCGCCACACTCGGCGTAGACAGGCCGTCCGGCCTCGGCGAGCTTCCGGACGGCTTGGCGCATGACGACGTTGGCGCTCAGGCGCTCGGCATGGATTTCGGGATAGCCGCCCCCCAGGTAGAGGCCGTCTACTTCGGGGAGCGTGGCATCGTCCATCGGACTCCAGAATACGAGGTCGGCTCCTGCCCGGCGGAGGAGATCGAGATTCTCGGCGTAGTAGAACTGGAAGGCGCGATCGAGAGCCACTCCTACCCGCACCGGTCGCCCGGTGAGGCGAGGGCCCGCGGCCACTCCTCTCCGCTCGACCGTGCTCGTCGCGAAATTCACGAGGGCGTCCAGATCGAGCTCGCGCTCGACCAGCGTCGCCAGCGCCTCGCCCAACGCGGACGTGTATCCACCCTCGGCGGCCGTCACGAGGCCGAGGTGCCGCTCCGGCAGCGCCACCTCCGGCGCATGGGGCAGCCCCCCCAGGACACGCGACCGGCAGGCGCCCGTCACGGCTTGTCGCAGCCATTCGAGGTGGCGGGAGCCACCCACGCGGTTGAAGATCACGCCCTCCACGCGAAGATCGGGATCGAAGCGCTCGAAGCCCAAGACAACCGCGCCGGCGCTCCTCACGAGGGCGCCCGCGTCCATCACCAGCACCACCGGCGCCCCCAGCCACTTCGCGATCTGCGCGGTCGATCCCTCGTCGCTGCTGCCGTCGCGCCCGTCGAAGCAGCCCATCATGCCCTCGACGAGGGCCACGTCTGCGCCGGCGGCGTACCGTCCCACCGCGTCCAGCACGGCGTCGCGCCCGCACATCCAGCCGTCGAGATTGACGGCCGGCCGGTGGCTGGCCAGCCCATGAAAGGCCGTGTCGATGAAGTCGGGCCCGACCTTGAAGGCCTGCACGGTGAGACCGCGGCGGCGGAGCGCTTCGAGGAGGCCGAGCATCAGAGTGGTCTTGCCCACCCCGCTCGACACGCCGGCGACGACGACGACGGGAATGCGCTCGGAGAGGTTCATGGCGAGCGCTCGGAGACGCCGGCGGACTTGAAGGTGGCCATCTCGCCCAGAATCTTCACGGCCGCCCTCGCCAGGGCTATGCAAAGAGCCGAGCCCGTTCCCTCGCCCAACCGCATGTCGAGCTCCAGAAAGGGCTTGAGGCCGAGGGCATCGAGCACATGAGAGGCGCCGGGCTCGGTCGAGCGATGAGAGGCCAGCAGGTAATGCCGCGCCTCGGGCTTGAGCCTCACCGCGGCCAGGGCCGCCGCGCCCGTGATGAACCCGTCGAGCACCACGGGAATACGCAAGGCCGCGCCGGCCAGGATGACGCCGCACAGTCCGCCAATCTCGAATCCGCCGATCTTGGCCAGCACGTCGACACCATCGGTCGGATCGGGCCGGTTGACGGCGAGCGCGCGCCTGATGACGTCCACCTTCCTGGCGCGTCCCTCTGCATCCACGCCGGTGCCCGGACCCGTGACCGCCTCGGGGGGAAGGCCCGTGAGGGCGGCCACCACGGCGCTGGCCGCCGTGGTATTGCCGATCCCCATCTCTCCCGTCCCGATGAGATCGAGCCCGCGCGCGTGCTCGGCGCGCACGAGGCTCGCGCCTGCCTCGATGGCGCGCAGCGCGTCCCCGCGGCTCATGGCGGCGCCGCGGCTCATGTCGCGAGTGCCCGGCCCGACGGGCATGCTCACGAGCGACGGATGGGCGGGGAGCGGCCCGGCCACGCCAAGGTCCGCCACCACCACGGCGGCGCCCGCGTGGCGAGCAAGGACATTGACGGCCGCGCCTCCGCGGAGAAAGTTTTCCACCATCTGCGTCGTCACCACTTGCGGATACGCGCTCACTCCTTCGGCCACCACTCCATGATCGGCGGCCAGAGTGAAGATGACCGGCCGATCGACGGTGGGCGGGAATCTTCCCGAGATCTCGGCGAGTCGCCGCGCCAGCTCCTCCAGCCGTCCGAGACTGCCCGGTGGCTTGGTCAGCTCGTCGAGAGCCCGCTGGGCCTGGAGACCCGGCGCCGGATCCGGGATGCCGATGCGGCTAAGGAGACTCGAGAGGTCGGGCATCGGAGGGAGTCCGTGGCGCTCGGTCTTTGACGAGGAGGGGAATGCCGGCGACCATGAGGGTGACGCGATCGGCCGCGGCCGCGAGGCGCTGGTTGACGCCGCCCAGGGTGTCCTGGAAGCGTACGCCTATCTCCGTCGGGGGGTGGACGCCGGAGCCGACCTCATTGGACACGATGACGAGCGAGGCACGCCGCTCGCCCACCAGTCCCGCCAGCGCATCAGCGGCCGCGAGGACCTCTTCCGGGGCATCGCCCCGGAGCAGGAGATTCGACACCCAGAGCGTGAGGCAGTCGAGGACGATGAGGTCGACGCGATCGGTCAGGCTCCGGCAGGCCTCGGTGATCTGGTAGGGCTCTTCGACGGTGCACCAGCTCTTGGGCCGGTCCGCCTGATGACGCGCGATGCGCCGAGCCATGTCCCCATCGGCAGCCCGCGCCGTGGCGAGAAAGCCCGTGCGCGCCTCCGAGGCGGACCCCGTGGCGAGCTGGATGGCCTGGCGGCTCTTGCCGCTGCGGACGCCGCCGAGAATCAAGTCCGTTTGGTGGAGATCGGATTGACGGGTCGGGCTCACCCGGGTCCTCCCGCGAAGACCGGTTGCAGTGCGGGCGCCCGGGCAGGTCTCCTGGCTTTCGGATCGTCCTACTCCCCGCGCCTTCCCGGCCCAGAGCGTCACGGGCCAGTGGCTTCACGCGGGTTTCGTCCCCGATTACAGTGACGGGGTCGCGGCGGATTCGCACCGCCTTCCCTGGGGCTCGCACCTGGCGGGCCGCCCGGACGCCAATGACGCGGTGACCCTAGCAGATGAGCCGTACCAGGTCAATCGGAGCGGGCGCTGGGTCAATTTACTTTGCCCCAGTGCCGGTGCCCAAAACAGGGGTGCGCGGATTGTGCTCTTTGGACCGGTTCCCTATAATCCGCGGAGTACCCGGAACGCCCACCCAATGGAGGAATCGCGATGCTTGAGCCGCGTCACGCACGCCTTGCCATGACCGCCCTGATCGCCGCCCTGTTGCTCGGGGCCTGCGCCGAGTCTATCGTGCGCCCCTCCACGGTCGTGCCGATCCGGAGCTTCAGCCAGGTCGCGGGCAAGTGGGATGGGCTGGCCATTGGACCGAAAACGGCCGGCGATGCCAGCTTCTTCCAGATCACGATCGCTGGTGATGGCACCTATCAGGCGGGCACGACCCGTGGAATGGGCGTCTTTGCGGGAAGCGGCAAGCTCACAATCAAGGACGGCAAGCTGACCACGGAAGGCGACGGCGATTCGGCCACCTATACGCTCTACGAGTCCGGCGGAAAGCGCCTGCTGCAGCTGGACGGCGTCGTCAAGCCGGGCCGGGGCGTCACGGCCAACCTGACTCCCGCCAAGAAGTGATCTTCGAAGGCTGAGCGGTACGCCCCCCAGCCGCCCGGCGGGGACGCCTCCCCCGCCGGGCGGCTATGCGCGGCTTCGGGCTCTGCGCCCGCCTATCGTCTAGCCGTCTGTCCAAGTCATTCCCCTGTTCTCGCGCGCCGGAAAGCTCCGCTTCGAGCGCCGGCTTCGCCGGCGCAATCTGTTCGGGGGAAGCTTCGGAAGGGGGGCGGAGCCCCCTCCGAACTCTCTAGCCGGTATAGCCCCGCGAGCGCATGCAGCTCGCATAGGCGTTCCGATAGCGTTCGTCGTGCTTCTGGTTCTCGTTCAGGCCGTAGAGCGTACCGCCTCCCGCTCCCACGAGCCCGCCGATGGCGGCACCCTTGCCGGCGCCGGAGCCGCCACCTGCGATAGCGCCGCCCGCCGCGCCGAGGGCGGCGCCGGCGACCGCGCCGATAGCGCCGTCTTTGATCGTGTCGACCGTCTTGTCCCTATGCCCCGATTGTGTCGCTGCGTACTGGTTGCACGCGGCGACCGCCGACTGGGTGGGAACCGCCGACGCCGGTGGCGTCTCCGAGCTCGCCACGCGGGAGGCGGGGCGGCTCGAGGTCGTCTCGGTCACCTTCTTGTCACTGTCCTTGCCTGACCAGTTGGCCACGACAAGGCCCGTGGCCAGCGCGGTCACGATCACGAGGGCCATGCCGATGGCCGTGAGCTTCCACGGATTGTTCCAGCCGCCGTCAGCCATGCTCGCTCTCCTTCTCGTTGACTGCCCAGCTATTTGCCAGCCGCGATGGAAATGTCCTGAGCAGGCATCGCAACCAGGATGCCAGGGGCGTGCGTCGGGAAGGGAGCGGGAAAAGGTTTGAAATCTCAGGACTTGGGATCGAGTCTCCGTCCACGACAGGGACGGGAGAACGCGAAAGATTTACGGCCCCGCGTAATGCTTACCGGGGCGAGCCGTCAGAATCGATGGAGACGCTCGATGAGGCGCCGCTCGCGCTTGGTGGGGCGACCAAGGCCCTTGGGGCGGATGACGGCCGGCAGGACGCGGGCCTCGCGTGGCGGGGGCGGTGGAGTCAGATCCTCGTAGAGGAGAGCGGCTTGGGCGCCGGAACCTCGTCGATCCGACAGGGCGGAGACCCTGACGATTTTCTTGCCGCGCGGCAGGGTGATGCGCACGAGGTCTCCCGGCCGGAGGACCCGCGACGGCTTCACCGCCTGGTCATTCACGTCCACCTTGCCGCCGTCGCACGCGGCGGAGGCGAGCGTCCGGCTCTTGAAGAAACGTGCGGCCCAGAGCCACTTGTCCACTCGGAGATCCGCCATGATGCGCTTACCCTAGCACAGGGGGTGGGCTATACTCCCCCGGGGCGAGTCGTCCGTCGACGCGCAATCAACGACAGGAGACGCGGAGATACCATGCGACGAGGAATTGTCCTGGCCGTGCTGCTCGCCACGGCCTCGGTGGTCTGGGCTCAGGGGGCCCCGCTCGTCGTCGAGGACTGGGCCAAGCCGCCCGTCGGCCAGAAGGGCATACCCACGGGCTGGAAGGCCCAGAACTGGGGAAGTCCGAGCTACGACTTCGAGATCGTGAGCGAAGGCTCCCTGCGCCGCGTTCACATGAAGAGCAACGGCGACAGCTCCACCATCAACAAGGAAGTCAAGATCGACTGCAAGGACTACCAGATCTTGCAGTGGAGCTGGAAGGTCGTGGAGCTTCCCAAGGGCGCCGACGCTCGTAAGAAGGCGACGGACGACGAGGCCGCCCAGATCTACGTCACCTTCCCCCGCTTTCCTTCGGCGGTGCGGTCCCGCATCATCGGGTACATCTGGGACACGACGGCCCCGACCGGGAGCATGTTCAAGAGCCAGAAGACCGGGCTCGTCACCTACGTCGTCGTTCGCTCGGGTGAGGCTGATCTCGGCAAGTGGCTGACCGAGTCCCGCAATGTCTGCCAGGACTACAAGAAGATCTACGGCGAGGACCCGGACGAGAAGATCGAGGCAATCTCGATCGGCATCGATTCCGACGACACGCGCTCACGGGCCGAGGCGTACTTCGGCGAGATCGTCTTCAAAAAGTCCTGAGCGCAGGTCCCGACCAGGAGGACCCACGGTGGGCAGAAGCGGTCTGGAGGGATACGGGACGCTCGTGCTGCGCATTTTTCTCGGCTTCATCTATCTGGCGCACGCGTACCTGGCCGTCTACAAGATCGGTTTTCCCTCGGGGCTGATCGCCTACCAGCGCAGCGTGGGCATCCCGCTGCCCGAGCTGGGGGCCTGGTACTTGCTGCTCGCTCACGGGCTGGGCGGGATCTTGCTGATCCTCGGGATCCTGGTCCGCTGGGCGGCCCTCGCCAATATCCCGGTCATAGCGGGCGCCCTCTGGTTCGTCCACGCGAGTCAGGGTTTCTTCATCTTCGCGGGCAAGAACGGGTACGAGTACGCCCTCTTCGTTCTGGGGGCGACCATCGCCCAGGTCCTCCTGGGTCCCGGAGCCTTCACGCTCAAGAAGTAGGATTGATCTGCGGGGCGCGACTCGGCGTGAGTCGGATAGGAAGCGGGATCTTCGACCGGACTGGCTCCGCGCGCGACCGGACTGGCTCCGCCGGGGGCCGCGGCTATTGCTGTTTCGCTTGGGGTCCCGGGAACTGGTCGGGCGAGACCTTGCTGTTGGCGGGCCCCAGGGGCAGCTGGGTGACCTGGCCGGCCTCGATGCTCAGGGTCTGCTCCCATAGCTCCATGGCGGGGGCGCCGTCCTCCGCCTTGGCGACCAGGCGGTACTTGCCGGGCGCGAGGTCGCGGAACTCGTAGCGCTCTCCCAGCCGGAACGGGCGGGAGAGGTTGACGCTCTTGGTGTTCGGATCGTCGCCGGTCAGCATCACGCGGACCTTGATCAGCCGCTCGCGCGAATTCACGCCAGGCCATTCGAGCGTGCCCGCGACATTGCCCTTGGTGGCGGCCTGGGCGCGCGCGGCGCTCGCCGCATCGGGGCCGGCCGAGGCGACGGCGGTGGCCGGCAAGAGCCCTTCTCGCGCGAGCCACTGGCGCGCACTGCGGTAGTAGTCCGCGGTCTGATCGCCCCGCTTGACGACCCATTGAAATTGCTCGATGGTCTCGGCTCGCTTCCCCAGGTATGTGTAGGCCGAGCCCAGGGCGAACCGGAGCGCCATGTCATTGGGCTCGAGGGCCACCGCCTCCTGATACTTGGCGGCCGCCTTGGCGTGCTCGCCACGCTCCATCAGCTGATCGCCCTCGCCGCGCGCCACCACGGCGGGCGACACGCTGGGCGCTTGAGCCGGGCGGGCCGGCGCCGGTCCCTGCTGGCAACCAAAAACGAGCCCGACCGCCGCCAGCGCGAAGAGCAGCGAGTAGTCGGGCCGCATGCTCAATTCTCCCGCCACGAGATGATCCGTTGGTTATAGGCGGCCCGGAGGGCCATGTTGATGTTCTGGGTGCTGTTCCTGATGGCAAGGCCGAGGGACTGGTTCAAGAACTCGTAGTAGCCGTTGGCTTCGTTCCAGATCGCCTCATTCGAGATGAAGGCGCCGCGGATCTCCGTATTGCTGGTGGCGCGGAAGCCCGTGCCCACGTAGCGCCCCGTCACGATCACGATGCCGTCCCAGTAGAAGTCCACATTGCGGCCACCGATGGAGAGCCCGGCGCCAGACGTATTGACTGCCATGTCGCCGTCCTCGACCACGAGGATGCCTGCGCCTTTGATCGTGCCGAGCAGGTTGAGGCCCGTGAAGTTCGATGAGGTATCGAGCTCGCCGCGGAAGTACACGAGCTTGGGGTCCGAGGGCGAGCCCAGGTTGATCGTGGTGCCGATCGGCGGATTGCCGGGGCATCCACTCCCCAGGGTCGCGAGCGTCGGCGTATTGGCGGTAGCCACGGTACCGACAAGCCGGAGCGGACAAGCCAGGCTGCTCTGGATCACCGTCGTGGCCGGATTGGCGGCCAGCTTGTTGAGGAAGTTGAGCATGGTGGTCGGGGTCAGCGAGGCGTCGGGCGCGATGGTGGGGAGGCCACTCGTCAGCACGCCGGTGCTCTGGTGCTTGCCCTGGACCGTGGCCTGCTTGGCCGCGGTGTCGAACGCGCTCTCGGCTCGGGACTCATAGGTAATGCCTAGGTTGGCCTGAGTGCCGGGCTGGGTGGTGATGCCGAAGCGCAAGGGGCCCGTGCCCGTGGGGCCGCCGCCATTGGTGTCGGCGCGGACCCAGTCGCGGCCATCGATGGTCTGGTTGGCCCAAACGCCGTTCATGTAGGTATCGGCCTGCATGCCCGGCAGATTGGCGGCGCCGTTGACCACGAGCGTGTTTCGCGAGACGACCGCCGTGATCTGCCGGGTCGCCGTGCCGAAGCTGCCCGTGGCCGTGACGATCACGATGCCGTTGGTGTCCACGAACTTTCCTCCGCCGTCGACGGCAACACCGGTGAGGACCTGGTCACCCGCGTAGCCGCCCCCGGCGCCGATCGAATCATTCCTGAGCGTGACCGAGAAGGTCCCAGCGGTGGTGGTGAGCCCCGGCAAGGCGCCCGGCGCCGGCGAGTTCGGGCAGAAGGCGTTGTCCATCTGCGCCGCGATGTTCTGGCCGGCCACCGACGTGGCCAGCTGGTCGTCCGCGTTGTTCTGCACGTTGTCGGGGCCGGCCAGGAACTGGCTGAGGTCTTGGTCGGCCATGCAGTCGAAGGCCCACTCGATGCCGGCCTCGGCGAGATGCCTCGCTCGGGCCGTGTCCGAGAGGTTGCGGGACATCGTGGGCTCGACCGCGCCCAGGTTCAGCACGGTGAGCACCAGCATGGTCAAGATGAGTAGCGAGATCAGGGCGAGGGGCAAGGCCACGCCGCGCTGGTCCCGCATCAGGGCTCGAAGGGAAGTGATCATAGAGTCCTCACGCAGTCGGTCGGTTGCGCAGGCGCACGCGGTTGACCATGGTCACCTGCGGCTGGCCGGCGCTCTGTTGGGTCGTGATGGTAATCGTCACCGTACGGATATTCGCGGCGGCGATGGCCACGTTGTTGTCCTGATCGAGATAGGTGAAAGCGAGATTGATAATGCCCGCCGCCACCACCACCGCGGCACCGTCTACCCCGATCTCCTGGCGGGTGAGCTGCCCGGTCCCCGGGGTATACGTGTAGACGATCTGCTCGCCGCGAAGGGCGCCCGTGATGGGATCCGTCACCGCGACCGCGGTGATCGCGGCGCTCCCATCCCAGTCGTTCTGGATGGTCAGCGACGTCGCCGTCTGCGCCGTGATGGCATTGAAGACATAGTTGAACGGCGGGCACGGGACCGCGGGAGCGCCGGGGCAGGTCGGCCCGCTCGGCAGGTAGCCGGCCTGCCGGATCTCCTCGATCATTCGCTCCAGGCTCATTCGCGCATTCTGCTGGGCGTCCTGCTTGGCCGCCGTGGTCGCGGCGCTCTGCTGCCCGACGAGGAGGAGGCTGAGGACGCCGGCCATGACGGTTCCCATCAGGGCGCAGACAACCAGCAGCTCGGTCATGGTGAACCCGCGGTCATCTCTGAGCATCCGCCGCAGAGGGTTCATGTGTGGTTGGACACCAGGGTGGAGATCCGGACGCTGCGCTCGGCCGCGTTCAGCACGCCCCAGGACACGATAGGTCGGTAGAAGACCTCGACGTCGACGCGCTTGCGCGCGATGGCCCCGCCCACGACAAAGTCGGTGATGGTCACCGTGCTGCGGTAGCCGGGGGCACTGGGGATGCTGCTGTAGGCCTGAGCCGGGAAGCACACGCCCGTGACATTCGCGAAGCCCATGCACGCCGTCAGCGAGTTGCCGAGCGCGGCGGCCTTGACCTGCTCCATTCGCTGCTCCGCGAGGAAGGTCGCCGTGGTCTGTTGCCGGCCGGCCTCGACGCCCTCTATGGCCATGTCAAATCCGGCGCCGACCGCGAGGAGGCCTATCCCGATGATGACCACGGCGGCCAGGAGCTCGGCCACGGTGAAGCCGGCCTGGTTGCCGAGGGCTTGTCGTATCCTGGTTCCGTAGCTTTGGGTGTCCATGTCGCCGCATGAAGACTGAGCAAGCGAAGTGCCACGGCGGCCGCCCAGAGCGACTCTCGGCTATCTATCGGAACTTCTTAGAGGAAACCGGATATCTGACCTCGCGAAATGGGCGCGAAAACCACCCAGATAGTGGGCGGGTGGACCGTCCGTGACACTTGGCCGCCCAGGACTGTCAACTGGGCGGAGGGGGCCATCCTGACCGCGGGCGGTGGGGAGGGCCGGCGGAGCCCGTCCGGGGACGCCGATTACCGGTCGAGCCAGACCACTTCGAGCTGCGCGCCCCGGTCGAAAGAATTCTTGCAGCCGTAGTTCTTGACCCACGGCGCCCAGGACGACACGTTCTTCGGGTAGGGCGTGTAGACGTAGTAGACCTGGGCCGCGGCATGCCGCTGGATGTCGTCGATGATCTTTTTCCGGGACGAGCGGGCCGTGTAGCGCCGCTGCGCATCGAGGAGGCCGTCGAGCTGGGTGTCCGACACGTGGCTCCGGTTGTTGGGCTGACCGGTGCGGAAGAAATTGAAGAGGTAGCCGTCCACTTCGGTGAAGAGCGACGACGGCCCCCAGGAGACCTCGTCGAACTTTCCGAGGAACGACCCGCGGATGTAGTTGCCGTACTCTTCGTTGACGATGGAGAGCTCCACCCCGATGTGCTTCAGGCTCGAGGCCAGAAGCCCGAGCTCCTCGACATAGTCCGTCCCATAGCCGGGCCAGTTGGTGCACTTGACCCTCATGCCATGGGGAAATCCCGCGTCCGCCAGCATCTTCTTCGCCAGCCCCGGGTTGTGGTGGAGCCACTTCACCCCCTCGCCCAGCTCGCCCGCGGGCAGCTTCCACTCGCGCATGGGCGCCGGCACCGGCCCCGGATCTTCCCAGCCCTGCCCCTCGAGGTGCTGGGCCACCCACTTCTTTCGATCGATGGCGAGGGAGAAAGCCTGCCGCACGCGCGGGTCGCTCCACGGCGCCTTGTCGGTGCGGAAGGCGAGGGTCCGGTTGGCGAGCCAGTCCCAGAACGCCACGGGGTAGGTCGGATTGGATCTCCGGAACGACCCGATGTCCGCGCGGGGGACGCGCCCGTCGTAGAACGGAATGTCCACCTGCCCCGCGCGGAAGAGCGAGAGCTGGGTCGCGCGGTCCTTGACGAACAGCCACTCCACGCGGTCGAGATAGGGCCGTCCCTTGCCGTAGTACCTCGGATTGCGCGCGAAGACGGCCTTGAGCCCGGGCTCGTAGCGCTCGAGGACGAAGGGACCGCACCCGATCAACGACTCGGCGGCCCTGAAGTCGCCCATCTTGTCCTCGACCTCGGGGGGCAGGATGCAGCTCCACGGCTCGGCCTGATTGTGGAGGAAAGGAGCGAAGGCTTCCGTCAGGGTCACGCGAACCGTGTGCGAGTCAGGCGTCTCGATTCCTTCGACCCGGCCGAGCAGATGGCCGTAGGGCGACTTCCGGAGCGCCCGCTCCATCGAGTACTTGACGTCGGAGGCGACGAGCTCGCGCCCGTGGACGGGAGACCTCGCCTCCCAGCGGACGCCTTTGCGCAGGGAGATCGTGTAGACACGCCCGTCCTTGGAGACGGCGGCCTTGGTGGCCAGATCGGGCACCAGGGTAAAGTCCGATGGGCCGTAGGGGGCGCCGTTGACGAACTTGAACAGCGTCCGGCGCACGAACGAGGACACGAGCTGCGTCTGGTAGGCGACGGTGATCTGGGGATCGAAGCTCGGAGGCTCGACGCCGATATGCTTGAGGATCCCGCCGCGCCGGGGCCGCCTCTGGGCAGCCGCTTCTCCGGGCCGCAGGGTGACGGCGGCCGCGGCTCCTCCGACGAACCGGAGGAAATCACGTCGCCCGACGAGCGCGGCGGCAGCCTGATCCATGACATCCTCTCGGAAGGGTCGTGAACGGTCGCGAACCGCGGCAGTATAGCAGGTCCCCGCACGACCAAGCAGCGCGGCGAACTCCTGCGCCAGCAGTCCGCCTTGTCGTGACAACACGAAAACTTCGACTCGCGCATTCCCGGGCGGGTGACGCCGGCAGGGATGCCCTCGGGAGCGAATCCGACGAGCCGTAGCGCGCCCCGAAGCGCAGGGCGCCTCCGCCGCGCGAGCCGTCCTGCGCAGCAGGGCGGCGAGCGCAACCCCCGTCTCGGGGGATGGGGGGCAGGCGGAGGCGCCCGAGCGAGGTGGCGCGCGAGGCGAGGAGGTTGAGCGAGCGAGGGCATCCCTGCCGGCGTCGCCCGCCCGCCGCCACGAGCAGGCACCCGACCGGCGCCGATTCGGTGGAAACAGGATGAGCCACTAGCCTCCCGCGAATGGGTGTTTGTCAGCCGCTGGCCAGAGGCTCGCGATGGTTGAGGAGCCGCAGCAGCCAGCGGTCGCCGGCCGCCTCCAGAACGGAGAGCGCGGCGTAGTCCTGTCCCAGCATGAGAATGCGCTCGAGGGGGAGGCCGAGGGCTCGGCAGAGGACGATGCGGTTGGGACCGCCGTGCGCGACCACCAGCACGCTTTCCCCGGCATGCCGCGCGGCGATGGCCTCGAAGGCGGGCCACGCGCGGGCCTCCACCTCGGCCAGGCTCTCGCCCTCCGGAAACTGAAAGCGCCCGATATCGGCCATCCACGCCTCGAAGGCCACCGGCTCGCGCGTCCGGATCTCCTCGGCCGTGAGGCCTTCCCAGCGTCCCATCGAGAACTCGCGCAGGGCGCGCAGAGGCTCCACCCCGATCCCGTGGGGCGCGCACAC
The DNA here is from genome assembly GCA_036002485.1 of Candidatus Methylomirabilota bacterium. Taxonomy (NCBI): domain Bacteria; phylum Methylomirabilota (SeqCode); species Candidatus Methylomirabilota bacterium. Next base: position 24,637 of record DASYTI010000108.1, read on the forward strand.
GATCTCCGCCGTGCGGCGGGTTCGCACGAGGTCACTGGAGTACGCGGCGGCCAGGGAGGTGCCGGCGAGGCGGCGGGCGAGCGCGGCAGATTCGGCTTCGCCGCGCGGAGACAGCGGCACGTCGAGGTGTCCGATGAAGCGGCGGCTCTCCGCGCCGACCACGCTGCCGTGGCGGGCGAGGTAGACGGTCGTGCGCCCCGGCCTCATATCCGACGGCCGGAGGGCTTGGCTTCGGAGGCCGCGACCAGCCGGAACGATCCCGCCTGGAGCAGCAGGGCCGCCGCCATGGCCGCCCCGAAGGCGGCGGCGAGACCGACGTGCACGACGAGCAGGCCCAGGACAAAAAAGAAAGCCGCGAAGGAAAAAAGACCGAAGAGCAGGCCTCTCAGAACCTGCACGGCCGGTCCCGGCCCCTGCAGCTCGTGCGCGAAGACGGTCAGGATGGCCGCGTAGACGGGAAAGGTCGCGAGCAGCCCGCTCAGTCCGGGACCCAGAATCGGCGCGAATCCTGTGAGCAGCAGCACGATGGCCGTGGTGATCACCATGCGGGCCGGGATATCCCAGGCGGGAAGCGGCGTGGCGTGACGAGCATCCTCGCCCCTCGGCATCAGACGGATCACCACCCCCAGCGCGAAGATGGTGACGGGAAAGAGCACGATGAGGCTCACGTGCGCGCCCTGGAACGCCGTCCCCACGACCGCGAAGACACCGATGCCGACGAGAAGGGCCAGCGGCCAGGGCACCCGAAACGCGAGCCGGCCGTAGCCGAGACAGAAGCCGGCCTGGGCAATGGTCCCCGCCATCGAGCCGACGGCGGCGGCCGCCGCGAAGGCCGCGCCGTGATCGATCACGAGGAAGAATGCCACGGGCCCCGAGGTGAGGGGCAGCCCGACGATCCAGCCGCTCACCCCCTGGCCCCATCGGCGACCGGCCAAGCTCGCCGCCCCGATGAGCGCGGGCGTCATCACGAGCTTGAGGGTCAAGCTCTCTCCGGGCGTCATGGGATCACGCGGAGGTGCATGAGGGCCGCGGCGGCGACGAGGGTGGCCAGCTCAGCGATCTCGACCGAGGACCCGAGGGCGTCGCCGGTGAGACCACCCAGGCGAGAGGCCAGAAAGACCGCCCAGATCAGGACCGCGCAGAGCGAGAGGCTGAGCAGGAGAGCACTCCAGGGACCAAGGAAGCACCCCGCGAGCGCCCAGAGCCAGACGAGATGCGCGGGCGCGGCCCATCGCGACAGTCCCGCCTGGAAGGAGGCGCCCATTCCCTGCCCCGGGGTGGCCGCCGGAAAAAGCGGGGCGATGAGGAGCGGCCCGAGCCGGCCAATGACGGGCGCGATCAAGAGCACGCCCGTACGCCCCGGCCATGACAGGGCGACCAGGGCCGCCGCGGAGATCAGGAGATGCAGGACAAGCCCGACGGCGCCGAAGACCCCGAGCCGGCTGTCCCGCATGATGGCCACGCGCTGGTCCGTGTCTGTCCCCGCGAGGCCATCGAGAGCATCGGCGAGCCCGTCGAGATGGATGCCGCCCGTGAGGATCTTCCAGAGGGCGAGGAGCAGAAGTCCCCCCAGGAGCGGCGGGAAGGCATAGGAGAATGCCCGGTCGGCGCCGACGAGGAGGGCGCCCAGAGCCAGCCCGATGGGGGGAAACCACCAGGCCGCGCGCCCGAAGGCCTCGTCTCCCGTGGCCTCGCGCCCTGGCACCGGCACGATGGTCAAGAACCTGATCGCGAGTATCAGGTACGCCACGCGCCGATCCGCGTCAGACGGGAAGTACCGGGTTCCTGCGCGCCGGAAACTCGAGCTGCTTGGAGGCCGCGTACTCGAGCCGCTTCATCAGCTCCCCCCGCAGCTCCGAGCCCGCGATGATGCCGTCCACCAGCATCTCGGAAGCGAGCTTGTAGATGTCCACGTCCCGCACGTATTCGTCGCGCTTCCCCTGGACGTAGGCCGCGCGCTCGCTCTCGGGCAGCTCCATGATCTTGTTGTAGTAGACGGCGTTGACGGCGGGCTCCGGGCCCATGATGGCCACTTGCCCTTGCGGCAGCGACAGGGCCGCGTCCGGCTCGAAGGCCGGGCCGCACATGGCATACAGTCCGGCGCCATAGCACTTCCGCACGACCACGGAGATCTTGGGAACGGTGGCCTGCGAGGTGGCGAAGACCATCTTGGCCCCGTGACGGATGATGCCGGCGCGCTCGACCTTGGTACCGACCATGAAGCCCGAGACGTCGGCGAGGTAGACGAGGGGGATATTGTACGCGTTGCAGAGCCAGATGAACCGCGCTCCCTTGTCCGCGGAGTCGACCATGAGCACCCCGCCCTTGACTTTCGGCTGATTGGCCACGATGCCGACGGCGCGCCCGCCGATGCGTGCGAAGCCCGTGATGATCTCCCGGGCGAAGAGGCGCTTGATCTCGAAGAACGAGTCCGCGTCCACCACCCGCTCGATGAGCTCGTACATGTCGAACCACTTGCGCTGGTCGTACGGGACGATCTCCTCGATGGAACGGCCGGGGGCGGCCGCGCGCGTCTCCACGGCCCCCGGGCGCTCCCGATAGGACTGCGGCATGAAGGCGAGATAGCGCTTGGCGACCTCGATGGCCTCCTCGTCGGAACCCGCGAGGACGTCGCCGCATCCCGATACGGAGCAGTGCATGCGGGCCCCCCCCAGTTCCTCCAGCGTGGTCTTCTCGCCGATGGCCATCTCGACCATGCGGGGAGAGCCGACGTAGAGGCTGGCCTTGCCGTCCACCATGATGACGCAATCCGTGAGGGCGGGCAGGTACGCGGAGCCGGCCGGCGAGGGACCGAACAGGATGCACACCTGCGGGACCACTCCGGAGAGCTGGACCTCGTTGTAGAAGATGCGACCGGCGTGGTAGCGTCCGGGAAAGATCTTGATCTGCTCGGAGATGCGCCCGCCCGCCGCGTCCACGAGGTAGAGGAGGGGGAGCTGAAGACGCTGTGCGCGTTCCTGGATGCGCACGATCTTCTGGACGGTCTTCTCGCCCCAGGAGCCGGCCTTGACCGTGTAGTCATTGGCCATGATGCAGACCGGCCGGCCCTCCACGGTGCCCACGCCCGTGACGACGCCGTCCGCCGGCGTCTCGGCCTCCTGACTGCGCGCGAAGAGAAAGTCCTCCTGGAACTCGGCGCCGGGGTCGAGGAGAAGCTTCAGGCGGTCGCGGACGAAGAGCTTGCCTTCGTCCTTGAGCTTGTCTCGGTGCTTGAGGTGGCCCTGCTCGATGCGGGCACGCTCCCGGAAATAGCGCTCCTCACTCACCGCCGGGCTCCTTCTCGCTCACTTCGCCGCGGGCACGGCGGGGACGGGATCGGCCCAGATGATGAAGATGAGCGCGTTGGGACCCTGACGATCTCTCACAACCATCCACGGAGTTCCCGGCCCGGCAACCACGTTCATCGTCACCTCGGACTTTTCTCCCTTGAGCAGACGCACCTGCATGCGCACCGACTTGCCCTGGAGGTCCCTCGGCGTGACTTCCAGCCAGCGATCGCCCGGGGCGGGGAGGCGCTTGGACGCGCCAAACTCGACGTCGACCTTGTGATGGTCGAGCGGCGTGTAGTCCCTGTATGCGAAGGCCTTGCGCAGCCGCGGCACGATCTGCTTGAGCCGCTCGTCCATCTGCGCCTCCGCCGGCGCCGGCGCGCCCGCGGGCGCGAGGCTCTGCTTTCCGGCGGGGGTGCCGGGCGGCGCGTTCGGCGGCGGTGGATTCGACGCCTGAAGGACCCTCACCTCGAAGTGCACGGTGCCCTTGGCGGTTGCTGGTGCGGGGGCGGGGGCGGTTGCGGGTGGTGGCGCCGCGGGCGGCGCCTGCGCCGCGGTTGGAGCGACGAGGCCCGCCGCGCCGAGCAAGGCGGCCAGGCAAAGGACAACGGCAAGCATGGGCCCCAGCACGGTGCGCAGGCGCTTGCGCGCGTTGTGAAGCCTCGACATCACGGTGCCGATCGGGCAGTTGAGCACGGACGCGATCTCGCGGTATGACAGTCCCTCGACGTCACTGAGCATGATAATGGCTCGCGCGTTGGGCGGCAAGGAGTCGAGCGCCTGACTGATGCGCTGGCGGCGCTGGGCTCCTTCCGTCACCTCGTCGGGTCCCACGCCGGGATCGGCCGCCGTGCGCTCCCATTCCTCCTCCGGCACCGGCTGATTGCCGAAGGCGCGCGCCTGCGCGCCGCGCGCTCGGAGCCGATCGGTGGCCACGTTCATGGCGATGCGAAAGAGCCAGGTGTAGAAGGCGGACTGACCGCGAAAGGATCCCAGCGACTGGAAAGCCCGCACGAAGGCGTCCTGAGCGCAATCCCATGCCTCCTCGCGATCGCGGAGCACCTGGTAGGCCAGGCGCCACACGCGCTGCCGGTATTTCTCCACCAAGGGCTCGAAGGCCTCGACGTCACCGGCCCGGCATCGCTCGAGGAGCGCACGCTCATCGATATCGGTCGGGCGAGAAGGTGGCCCGGCGTCCGGAGGCGTCGGAGGAACGGTAGGAGGCGTCACGGCCACGCCGGGCAGCCACCGCGCGTCCCGGTCTCGAGCCGGTTAGACGCGGGGACGCCGACCCTCATTCACCGTGCGCGGCGGGCCGGCCGCCCCGTCGCCGCCTCGAGGGCCGCGTCCAGCCCGAGCAGGTAACTCACCGGGCCAAAGCCCGAGATCTGCCCCTGGGCGGCCGCGGCAATGACGGAGTGGCGGCGGAACTCTTCCCGGGCGTGGATATTGGAGAGGTGGACCTCGACGACGGGCACGGGCACCGCGGACACGGCATCGCGCAAGGCCATCGAGTAGTGGGTGAGCGCGCCCGGATTCATCACGATGGCACCGAAACCCTCGCGGCCCGCGGTTTGGATCCAGTCGATGAGCTGCCCCTCGTGATTCGACTGGCGGCAGACGGCCTCGACGCCGCGCGCGCCTGCGTGTCGCTGGATACGCTGGTCGAGCTCGCGAAGCGTCGTGCGCCCGTAGACGGCAGGCTCACGCGTGCCCAGGAGATTGAGGTTCGGCCCGTGAAGCACGAGGATGCGCCGGGCAGCGGGACGTGCCATGGCGCGAGAAGTATACACTGATCACTGCGGGTCGACCGCGGACTGGCTCGGTCCGGGCGGCAGGGGCGCGGCGATCGCCGCTCGCACGCTCCGCAACAGCGCCTGGGCGGCGGCACGCGCGTCGGGGGACGTGGGAGGCTCGACCACAGGATGATAGATGATGGTGAGCCGTCCCGGGCGTGGCAAGACGCGTCCCGGGGGCCAGGCCTCGTGGCCGCCAAGGATGGTCACGGGCAGCACGGGGACTTTGAGGGCGCAGGCGAGCCGGAAGGCTCCGGGTTGGAAGCGCTGGAGAGATCCGTCGAGGCTCCGGCCCGCCTCCGGAAAGATCATCACCGCGGCTCCCGATCCGAGGATGCGGACGGCCTCTCGCGTCGATCGGGTGTCGGTGGTCTTGAGCTGTACCGGGAAGGCGCGAAGGCGGCGGATGAGCCACGCGAGCCCGGGAATCTCGAACAGCGCGTCCCAAGCCATGAAGTGGACAGGGAAGCGGATCGGGATGCACACGAGCACGGGATCGGCAAAGGTCAGATGGTTGGGCGCGATGACCAGGGGGCCGCCCGGCGGGATATGCTCGACGCCCTCGAAGCGCACGCGCCAGTAGAATCGCGCCAGGAGCCACAGGAAGGGACGAAAAACGTCCAGCACCGGCGTGCGCACGCGCCGAGTGTGCCATGGAGGTCATGAGGGAGACAATGGAGAGCCGCCGGCCCGCCCCTCTCGTGGTCGCCCGCGGTGGCGCCGCGGATGCAGCCCCCGCCCATACCATCGCGGCCCTGGAGGCGGCGCTCGACGTCGGGGCCGACGCGCTCTGGCTGGGGATCCAGCTCTCGAAGGACGGCCACCCCGTGGTGTTCGGCCACCCCCTGCTCGACCGGGTCACCGACGGCCGCGGTCGAGTCAGCACGCTGACCGTCCGCGAGCTCAAGCGTCTGGACGCCGGGGGCTGGAAGGCTCCACGCTTCCGCGGCCAGCGGATCCAGACGCTCCCGGAGGTGCTCGAGCGCTTCCGAGACCGGACGCGCTTCTGGCTCGAGCTCACGAACATCGCGGAGGCTTCCCCGACCATCGAGGAGAAGGTGATCTCGACGCTCGAGATCTACGACGCCGTCGCCGCGTCGGTGGTGGCCGCCGCGGGGCGCGCGAGCCTCACCCGCATCCGGGCATGGAGCGCCGAGGCCAGGCTGGCCGCCGTGTGGACGAGAGGCACCCTCGAAGAGACCATCCGCGAGGCGGGCGTGGCCCAGGCGCTGTGCGCGGAGGGTCGGCTGATCACGGAGGACGCGTTCGCCCGCATCCGCGCGGCGGGCCTCGAATGTCATGTGCAGATAGACGATGAGCCGGCCCTCGCGGACCGGCTCATCGTCTATGGCGTCGACGGAATCATCACCAGCCGGCCCCAGCCGTTACTGGCGCGGCTGGGCCGGCGGTAAGCGGTTACTCTTCCTCGGGCTCCTCGCCGTCCAGTCCAGCGCCCACCGCCTGGAGATGCCGGGACATGCGCTCGATGCGGTCCTGGCAGCGCACACAGGTACGAACCTCGGGCATGGCCCGAAGCCGTGCCGGCGCGATGGGCTCGTCGCACTCTTCACACGTGCCGTAGTCGCCGCCACGAAGGCGCTCGAGAGCCTCGGCGAGGCGGTTGGCACGCGCGACCAGGAGACTGCGGGTGGCGAAGTTCATCTCGCGGTCTTCATTGACCTGGATGACGTCGACTTCATCGGCCAGCTGCGTGTCACCCACCCGGCTCATCACGTCCACGGACAGGACCGGGCCGCCCATGTGGCGGAGCCGCTCCACCGTCCGGCTCAGTTCCGACTCCAGCCTCTTCTTGACCTCGTTCATGTCGGTTCTCCCTCCTGAGCGGTGACCGTATAGCCTTCCCCGCTCGGCTTGCCGAGGCATTGCTGCAAGCCGCATGCCTTGCCTGGCATCGAGAGAGACGCGCGAAAAGGCCAAATATTCGGGTACAGAGGGGCCGATGAAGCTTGCTTTCGGGCAAAGTGCCAGGATTCGATGGGAAAAAGGGTCACCTCGACCGCCAAAATTTGGAGCGTGACTCAGGATGAGGCATCCAAGATGGGAAAAGGTGGGGCCCGGACAGACTGAGCCCCGGGAGCCAATGGGTCGGGCTCCCGGGGCTCGGTGCGGCTACGTGGATCGGATCAGGAAGCCGCCCGCCCAGCCCTATGCGATGACTGGTGCAGGGTCGCAGACCCCTCCGCCCAGATGCTGTTCTTCCGCGTCTCGGGCATCAGGAACAGGGCGAGCAGGAACATGACGGCGGGAAGCGCGATGGGATAGACCAGGGCCCAGAGCAGCGGGTTGCTGGAGCCCGATTGCACCGCGCCCGCGTACGCCGCGGTCGTGATGATGGGCACGAGACCGCCGCCCCAGCCGTTGCCGATGTGATAGGGCACCGACACCGAGGTGTAGCGGATGCGCCCGGGGAAGAACTCGGCCAGGAACGCCCCGATCGGGCCGTAGGTCATGCCGACGTAGTTGACCAGGATCACCACGATGAGGATGGACATCGGGTAGTTGATGCCTGTCTTGGGATCGGCGTAAGTGCCGAGGGCGGTGTAGAGCGGGTAGTACGTGATGGAGGCCAGAGCCATACCGCCGAGGATGATCGGCTTCCGCCCGACCTTGTCGGAGAGCCAGCCCCAGAAGATGAGGGTCGGGGTGGCGATCAGCAGCGCGATGGCGATGATGTAGCTCGATGACAGCACGTCGACGTTCTTGACCTTCTGGAGGAAGAAGAGCGCCCAGAACTGGCCGCTGTACCACACGCACCCCTGCCCCAGCACGACGATGCTGGCGACGATGATGTACTTGATGTTCCTGCTCATGAAGGCCTCGCGCCAGGGATTCGTCGTGGTCTGTCCCTTCGCCTTGATGTCCTGGAAGACCGGAGTCTCGGCGAGCGTGAGCCGGATATAGATCGCGATCGCGACGAGGAGGAGGGAGATGAGGAACGGTACCCGCCACCCCCACTCGGCGAAGGCCTCGGCACCCACGTAGCGCTGGGTGCCGAGGATCACGGCCAGCGATAGGACGATGCCGAGGGTGGGTGAAGTCTGGAGCCAGCCCGTGTAGTACCCGCGATGCTTGTCCTCGATGTGCTCGGCCACGTAGGTGATGGCGCCGCCGTACTCGCCACCGAGGCAGAGACCCTGGATCAGCCGGAGGGCGAAGAGGATGAAGGCCGCCGCGAGGCCGATCTGGGCATAGGTGGGGACCATGCCGATGACCGCGGTCGAAACTCCCATGCCCGTCAGCGTGACGATGAACGTGTACTTGCGGCCCACCTTGTCGCCGAGCCAGCCGAACACGAAGGCGCCCAGCGGCCGGATCAGGAAGCCGACCGAGAAGATGGCCACCGTGCTGAGGAAGGCCGCCACCGGGTGGCTCTTGTCGAAGAACTTGACCGCGAGGATCGAGGCCAAGCTTCCGAAGATATAGAAGTCGTACCACTCGATGATGTTCCCCACTGATGCGGCGACCACGACACGACGCAGCTCTTTGCCCGTAATGTTAAGTACCGCCATTGGCCTCCCCTATCTTCAGTGCTCTCTCCTTGGCTTCAATAGAACCCTCGGGGCCCCGCTAGCCGAGAGGACTCTCCCTTCAAATCGAAGTCACGGGACCGACGGAACGATCTAAGCATCCTCGGTGCCAGGAGGGCATGCGGGCTAACTGCCGGAAAAAAAAGAACCAGCATCGCTCATCGCGGCGCCGGGTTTGGCAAACTTGCCGCGCGATCTTGGTACGGAAACCCCGCTACTCCTCCTCCCCGTATTGATCCTTGAGGCGCGCGACCACCGCCGGATCGGCGAGGGTGGTCGTGTCGCCCAGCGCCTTGCCCTCCGCGATGTCCCTCAAGAGCCGCCGCATGATCTTGCCGCTGCGGGTCTTGGGCAGGTCGGCGGCGAAGATGAGATCGTCGGGGCGCGCGAGGGCGCCGATTTTCTTGGTCACGTGCCCCTTGAGCTCCTCCATGAGCTCCTTCGAGCCCGTGGTGCCGTCCTTGATGGTGACGAAGGCGGCGATGGCCTGGCCCTTGATCTCATGCGGCCGGCCGATGACGGCGGCCTCGGCAACCAGCGGGTGGTCCACCAGCGCGGACTCGACCTCCATCGTGGAGACTCGGTGACCGGAAATGTTCATGACGTCGTCCACTCGGCCGAGCAGCCAGAAGTAGCCGTCCTCGTCGAGCTTCGCACCATCGCCCGTGAAGTAGATACCGGGGTAACGGCTCCAGTATTGCGCCTGGTAGCGCTGCGGGTCGCGGTATATGCCGCGGAGCATGCCGGGCCATGGCTTTTTCAGCACGAGATAGCCGGCCTTGGCGGGGTCGCCCTTGTCGTTGAGCACCTCCGCGAAGATGCCGGGAAAGGGCTTGGTGGCCGAGCCGGGCTTGAGGGTCGTCACCCCGGGCAGCGGGGTGATCAGGATGTGACCAGTTTCCGTCTGCCACCACGTGTCCACGACCGGACAACGGCCGCCGCCGATCACCTTCCAGTACCACACCCAGGCCTCGGGATTGATGGGCTCCCCCACGCTGCCGAGCAGCCGGAGGCTCGAGAGGTCGCAACGATTCGGGTACTCGTCGCCCCACCGCATGAAGGTACGGATCGCCGTGGGGGCGGTGTAGCAGATGGTGATGCCGTGCTTCTCGATGATCCGCCAGAAGCGGTCCTTGTCCGGGGTATCCGGCGTTCCCTCGTACATGACGGTGGTGGTGCCGTTGGCGAGCGGCCCGTACACCACGTAGGAATGGCCGGTCACCCAGCCGATGTCGGCGGTGCACCAGAAGACGTCGGTGTCATGCAGGTCGAAGACCCACTTGGTCGTGGCATAGACGCCGGTCAGGTAGCCGCCCGTGGTGTGCTGGATGCCCTTGGGCTTGCCCGTGGAGCCCGATGTGTAGAGCAGATACAGCATGTCCTCGGCGTCCATCTTCTCGGGAGGGCAGTACGCGTCGGCTCCCTTGACGAAGTCCTCCCACCAGATGTCGCGGCCGGCCTGTATGTTGATGGCCTGGCCGGTGCGCTTGAGGACCACCACGGTCCTGACGTCGGGGCACTCCTTGAGCGCCTCGTCCACGTTCTTCTTGAGGGGGACATGGCCCCCGCGGCGCCAGCCTCCGTCCGCCGTGAGCAGCACCGTCGACTGCGCATCGTGGATCCGCTCGCGAATGGCGTCCGGCGCGAAGCCTCCGAAGATGACGCTGTGGGGCGCGCCGATGCGCGTGCAGGCCAGCATGGCGATGGCGGTCTCGGGCACCATGGGCATGTAGATCGTCACCCGGTCGCCTCGCTTGACCCCCGAGCGCTTCAACGCGGAGGCGAAGCGATTGACCTCCCGGTAGAGGTCCCAATAGGTCAGCGTTCGCGTATCACCCGGCTCCCCTTCCCAGATCAGGGCCGCCTTGCTGCGACGGGCCGTATGGATATGGCGGTCCAGGCAGTTGTAGGAGACGTTGAGCTTGCCGCCCACGAACCACCTGGCGTAGGGGGCCTTCCATTCGAGCACCTTTCGCCACGGCTTGAACCAGTCGAGCTCGCGGGCAAAGCGCTCCCAGAACTTCGTGGGGTTCTTCGCCGCCTCGGCATAGACGGCGGCGCGATTGACGTTGGCGCGCTTGGCGAACTCCCTGGGCGGAGGGAACTTGCGCTTCTCCTTGAGGAGAGCCTCGATGGGCGCACTGCCGGTCACGCTCTTCGTCGCCATAGACGTGCCTCGCGTGGGTGATGATGTCGAGCGGTCGGCGCGGCGTCGCGCCCGCTATCTTCTAAACCAAGTCCCCGCGGACTTCAAGTGGCGTGCGGGCCGCCCTCGGCGGGCTCGGCCGCTTGGCGCCGCAGCCCGTACCGCGTCATCTTGTCCGAAAAATTCTTCGGGTCCATGTCCGCGTGCTTGGCGGCGGCCGTGAGCTTGCCGCCATGGCTCTCGAGGAGACCCCGCACATAGGCCCGTTCGAATTCCTCCACCACCCGAGCCTTCGCGTCACGGAAGGGCAGCGAGAGATCGACGGGCGCATGCGCACCGCTCGAGGCGGCGAGAAAGCCGTCAAGCCCCGTCAGCACTTCGCTCCGCGACACGATGACCGCCCGCTCGATCACGTTCTCGAGCTCCCGCACATTGCCCGGCCAGGGATACCGGATGAGGGCGTCCAGGCTCTCCGGGGCGACGCCCTTGAGGCTCTTCTTGAGCCGACGGCCGGCCTCGGCGAGGAAGTGCTGGGTCAGGAAGGGAATGTCCTCGGGTCGCTCGCGGAGGGCCGGCACGCGCACGGGGAGGACGGACAGCCGGTAGAAGAGATCGCGCCGGAAGGCGCCCCGCTCGACTTCGGCCTGGAGGTCCTTGTTGGTGGTGGCGATGAAGCGGACGTCGATGTCGACCGGCCGGTCGGCACCGACCGAAGTGACCTTCTTCTCCTCGATGGCGCGCAGGAGCTTGCTCTGGAGATGCAAGGGCATCTCGCCGATCTCATCGAGCAGGAGGGTGCCGCCGTGGGCCATTTGGAAGTGGCCGCGCCGGTGCTCGCTGGCCCCCGTGAAGGCTCCCTTGCGCGAGCCGAAGAGCTCCGACTCGAAGAGCTCGGCGGGGATGGCCGCGCAGTTGACGGCCACGAAGGGGCGATCGCGGCGCGCCCCCGAGAAGTGGACCGAGCGCGCGAGCAGCTCCTTGCCCACTCCCGTCTCGCCGTGGATCAAGACGGTCGTGTCGAGGTCGACCACGGAGCGGAGCACCTCGAACACCGCATGCATGCCCGCGCTCCGGGCCACGATGTTCCGGAAGGTGAATCGCTCCTGGTTGCGCCTGATGGACCGGCGGTTGGCCGACTTGAGCGCCTGGAACTCGATGGCGCGACGGATGACGAGCAGGAGCTCGGGCGCCTCGAATGGCTTGACGAGATAATCCTCGGCGCCGAGTCGCATGGCCTCCACGGCGGACTCGATCGATCCATACGCGGTCATCACGACCACGGCCAGGTCGGCATGCTCGGCCTTGACGTGTCGAACCAGTCCGACGCCGTCCAGGCCGGGCAGGCGCCGGTCCGTCAGCACGAGGTCCACGTCCTCGGCCTTGAGGGTGTCCAGAGCTTCCTCGGCGCTCTGCACGGGCAGGACCTCGTAGCCGGCGAGCTCGAGGGTGCGATGCAGCGGGCGCAGAAAGACTTCGTCGTCGTCGACGAGCAGTAAACGCTGCTTCACAATGTGCCTCCGGCAAGGGGTTGAGCCAGCCCGACGGCCGGCAGGGAGATGCGGACGCGGGTGCCGCGTCCGGGAGCGCTGTCGATCACGATCTCGCCGCCGTGGAGATCCACGATCTTCTTCACGATGGACATGCCGAGCCCGGTGCCGGAGGGCTTGGTCGTGAAGAAAGGCAGGAAGATCTTCTCGCGGTCCTCCGGCGCGATGCCCACGCCGTTGTCCGCCACCTCGACGGTGGCACGGTCGTCCTCCACGAAGAGATCGACGGTGACCTGACCGCCGGGCCGCTGAGGGTCGATGGACTCGAGGGCGTTCTTCATCACGTTGGTGAACACTTGCCGGAGCTTCTGGCCATCGGCGGCCGCGGCGGCCTCACGCTCCACGCGGCCGTAGGCGACCTCGATCCCGCGGGCCCGCCCCTCCGCCGCCATGGCTTCGACCACGGGGTCGAGGATACGGACGAGCTCGTACTCCCCACGCTCGAGCTGGGTATCCCGCGTGAAGTCGAGCAGGCTATTGATGATCCGCTCGATCTCGCCGATCCCGGACAGGATGGACCGGGCCATCTCCTGCGACAGCGTCCCCCCGCCCCAATCACCGGAGGACAGAAGATTGGTGGCCATCTTGATCCCGCCGAGCGGATTCCGGATCTCGTGGGCCACCCCGGCCGCCATCTCGCCGAGAGAGGCGAGCTTCTCGCGCTGGATGAGCCGGCGCTGGGTCTCGGCCTGCTCCGTCAGGTCCCGCAGAACCCCCACCGTCCCGATGGTCTGCCCACCGGCGTCCACGATGCCGCGGACGGAGAGATAGGCGGGAAAGGTCTGCCCCTTGGCCGTCCGGCCCGTGACCTGTCCGCTCCACCCTTGCCCGGCTTCGACCGCGCGGGCAATGGCCTTGGCCGCACGCTCCCGATCCTCGGCGCCAAGGAGGTCTTGAAGCCCGAGGCGTCCCACTCGCCGCTGGGTATAGCCGAGGAGCCGATGGCCCGCCGGGTTCATCGTCATGAGCCGGCCATCCACGCCGGCCGTGACGATGCAGTCGTCGACGCTCTGGACCACGGAGGCCAGGAGCCGCTCGCCGCGGCGCACCTCCTCTTCGGTCAAGCGCAGGGACTGCTGCATCTGCTGGAAGGAGGTGACCAGCTCCTGCGCCTCGTCCTTGGAGATCGTGAAGTGATCCTCCACGATCATGCGGGCCGCCGCCGCGCCCAGGGAAGCGGCGAGCAGGCGCTCGAAGCGGATGCGGAGCTCGAGGAGCTCGGGCACCGTGAGCTCGGAGGGCGCCTTGCCGCGGAAGAGCTCGCGCACGAGGGGCTCAGCTTCCTCGGCGCCCACATATTGGTGCACGAGCCGTTCGATCTCCGTGGCGGACAGGATAGCCGGCGCGCCCGCCGGGTGCTTATCCTCGCCCGCCGTCCCCACGAAGGCAGCCGCCTGGGAGCGGTCGTCGGCGTCCTGCTCGGTCAGGAGCGACACGAGGACGAAGAGCCCGACATTGACGAAGAGCGACCAGAACACCCCATGCGTTGTCACGTCGAGACCGGAGAGGCCGAAAAGCGCGGTGGGGTTGAGCCACTGGAGTCCGAACGGCCCGTCGGCGAGGACGGAAGGAGGCACGAGCCCCTCCTTGACGAGGGCGGGGATGATCAAGGTGTAGAACCAGAGCGCGAAGCCCGCCGAGATCCCGGCCGCCGCGCCCTTTCGGTTGCCACGCCGCCAGTAGAGCCCCATCAGGATGGCGGGGGCGCACTGGCTGACCGCGATGAAGGAGAGCAATCCCATCTCGACGAGCAGGAGCTGGCCCCGCTCCATGCGCGCCCACGCGAAGCCCAGGCCGACCACCGCGAGCATGGCCATGCGCGTGTAGAAGAGGGTGACCCCGTAGATGTCCTCCATGCGCCGGCGACGCAGCAGCATGGGCAGGATGACGTCGTTGGTGATCATCTTGGACAGCGCGAGGGAGTCGACCACGATCATGGCGGTGGCGGCCGAGAACCCGCCGAGAAAGACGGCCACCGAGATCACGTGGCTGTCGAAGTGTAAGGGCAGACGGAGGATGAAGCTATCCGCCTGCGCTCTGGACTCGGGAAAGACGAGAAGCCCGGCGAACGCGATGGGAAGCACGAAGAGATTGATCAACAGCAGATAGAGCGGGAAGGACCAGGCCAGCGCGTTGACGTCCCGCTCACGAGGATTCTGCACGACGAGCACGTGAAACTGCCGGGGCAGGAACATGACCGCCATCATCGAGATCAGCAGCATGGCCGTCCAGCGCGCGTAGGAGGCGGTCTGCGGCTGGTCGAGGGTGAGCAGACTCGACCAGGAAGGGTCGCGGGCAATGCGCCCGAAGATGTCTCCGAGGCCTCCGAAGAGTCCCCAGGTGACCCAGATGCCGACGGTCAGGAAGGCGACGAGCTTGACCACCGACTCCACGGCCACCGCCGTCATGAGGCCCGTCTGCTGCTTGGTGAAGTCGAGGTTGCGCGCGCCGAAAAGGATGCCGAAGAAGGCCAGGGTGACCGCCACGAGCAGCGTCGGGTCGAACACGTCCAGCACCGAGCCCTCCTGCATGATCAGGCTGAACGTCACCGACACCGCGCGAAGCTGGAGGGCGATGTAGGGAATCATGCCCGCCACCACGAGGAGCGCCACCAGGGTGCCCAGGTTCGCCGACTTGCCGTAGCGGCTCGAGATGAAATCCGAGATGGAGGTGATGCGCTGCTCCTTGGAGATCCGCACCAGCTTGCGCAGGACAACGGGCCAGAGGAGGGCCACGAGGGCGGGACCGAGATAGATGGTCAGGAACTCGAGTCCCCGGTTGGCCGCGAGCCCCACGCTGCCGTAGAACGTCCACGCGGTGCAGTAGACGGAGGCCGCGAGGACATAGGTGATGGTGCGGATGCGGCCACGTCCGAGCCGGGAGGCGAAGGCCTCGCCGACGGAGGCGACGAGGAAGAGGAACAGCAAGTAGCCGAGGACGATCGCGAGCAGGGTGGGCTGGCTGAGCCAGCTCACTCGTCGTCCTCCTGGGCCCGGCGGCGGATCGCGACGGCGACGAGCACGCCCACCATGATGCCCCAGACGGAGAAGAGGTAGACCACGAGGGCCGGGACTCCCCCGACGAGCACCGGACGATTGGCAATCGTGAGCAGAGGCCAGATCAGCAGGGCCCCGAAGAGGAGAAAGCACGCGGCGAGAAGTTCCTTGGCCTTCATTGGCCCGCGGGGATTATAGGCGGTCAGCGAGCCCGAGGCAATCCGCGGACAGACAGGCCCGTTAAATAACTCGGAGGGGGGCTCCGCCCCCCTTCCGAAACCTCCCCCCGAACAGATTGCGCCGGCCAAGCCGGCGCTCGAAGCGGAACATTCCTGCTCGCGAGGGTGAACTTACTTGGACAGACTCCTAGCTCGGTTTGGGCAGGAAGCGCTGCATCAGGAGGGTCTGGAAGCCGTCCTCGATGTCCGCCGCCACCGCCTGGGCGACCACCTCAGCCGGGCCGGGGCGCTCCTCCCACTCGCCCTGGCCCCAGCCTTCGAGGTAGGCCTCCTCCTCGGTCGCATTGTCTCTCATGGCGAGGGAGTCGATGAGGTCCTGGAACTTCTGAGACAGCTGGAGACGCACGGTTTGCTCGTCGTCGGCCGCTTCGACGACAGAAGGGATGTTCTTCCAGTGCACGATGCGGAAGCGGGCCATGGTCGGTGCGGCACATTCTATCGAAAAGACGCGCGATTGCTTGACAAAGGTATACCCCACCCCTAGGCTTTGACCGGGAGGCCCACCAATGATCGACACCAAGACGGCGGACAGGGAGCTTCAGACGTATATCCGCCCGCAGACCTTCCCCGTGGCCATTCGGATGCTCAAGCCCGGTGAGCCCATCCCGGAGCGTGCCAAGCGCCCGGCGCGCGACTTCAAGAAGCTCAGCATGTCCTGTCAGGTCATCGACATGTCGCGTCGATACGGCTGGATGATCGCCCTCACGCGCGAAGACCACATCTGCTCGCTCGGCATCACGGCCATCGGCTTCGACAGGCCGCTGCCCATCTACAACGTGGGCACCCTCTGCGAAGGCATGTACACGGAGACCAAGGAGGCGGGCCAGCGCTCGGAGGCCGCCATCGACAAGTTCTCCCCCGGCGAGTACGAGACCCTCCTCGTCGCCCCCCTCGATCGCGCGACCTTCGAGCCGCACGTGGTCTGTATCTACGCCAACCCCGCCCAGGTCATGCGACTGACCCAGGCCGCGCTGTGGAAGCGCGGGGGGCGGCTCGCCTCGTCCTTCGAGGGACGCGCGGTGTGCGCCGACATCATCGTGACGACCATGCAGACGGGCGAGCCGCAGGTGATCCTGCCGTGCTCCGGCGATCGCATCTTTGGCCAGACGCAAGACCACGAGATGGCCTTCTCCATCCCGTGGGCTCGCATGGAGGAGATCGTCGAAGGCCTACGCGGCACCCACAACGGCGGCATCCGCTATCCGATCACCCAGTTCATGGAGTACGAGGCCAGGCTGCCTCCGCGCTACATGGAGGTCAACCGGCTGTGGGACGTCGAGAAGGGCAAGGCGAGCCTGACCAACCGCGATCGCGTGGTGGCTGCCTACAAGCGCTCCTTCGCCGACCGCGTGCCCGTCTACCCCATCGTGGCGTCCTTCGCGGGCACCCTGGACGGGCTGAGCATCGAGGAGTACTGCACGAGTCCGACCAAGGCCATCACGGCCATGATGAACTACTACGAGCGCTATCAGCCCGATGTGGTCCTCGCCTACAACGACCTGGCCAAGGAGGCCGAGGCCTTCGGCTGCAAGGTCAAGTACTCCGACTACGTGGTGCCCTCGATCGAGGGACACGTGCTCGAGGACAAGGCCAACCTGGCCGCCCTGCGCATGCCGGATCCCTACAAGACGGCGCGCCTCCCCGGCTTCATCGAGCAGTGCGAGGCCCTCGTCAAGGCCGCCCCGCCCGCCGCCATGGGCGCCGTGGCCGTCGGCCCCTGGACCATCGCCATGCTCCTGCGCAATCCGGAGATGATGCTGCTCGACACCTTCGAGGACCCGAAGTTCATCCACGACCTCATGCGGGTGACCACGGACTTCTGCAAGGTGTGGGGGGATGCCATCGCCAAGACCAAGATCGGGCTCAGCTTCTCGGAGCCCACGGCGTCGATCAGCCTCATCTCACCCGACAACTACCGCGAGTTCATCGCGCCCTACCACAAGGAGCTGGTGGAGTACTTCAAGGCCAAGAAGGTGGGCCTGACCACCCACATCTGTGGCACGACCTATCCAATCTTCGAGGACATCATCGGGTGCGGCTTCACCACGGTGTCCTTCGACCTCGACCAGCAGTCGGATCCCAAGCTCCACGTCGACCAGCTCGAGCGCTTCGTGGAGATGGTCAAGGGCCGCGCCGTGGCCATCGGCAATGTGGACGCCACGCGCTTCGAGAAGAGCACCAAGGAGGAGATGGAGGCCGACGTCCGTCGCTGTATCGACGCGGCGGCCAAGCATTCGGGGTTCATCCTGTCGACGTCGTGCGAGATCCCACCGCGCTCGAGCCCCGAGATCGTGAAGTGGTTCATGGATGCGGCGCACGACTTCGGTCGCTACGAGAGAGTCCTCGGCTAGATCAGCTCAGCCCACGCGGGCGGCGGAAACACCAAGGGCGCGACGGGTGACCCGTCGCGCCCTTGCCACTCACGCCCGGAGTCGTCTCACCACTTGAAGGGCTTCTTCGAGGGCGGAACACCGTAGGCGCCGCGATCCCCGCCTCCGAAACCCCCGCCCCCCCGGCCGCCCCCCCGGCCACCACCCCCGCCTCGACCACCGCCTCCGCGCGGCCCGCCGCCCGAGCCGGGAGCCTTGGGCGTCGAGAGATTGACCGTCAGCTTGCGACCGTCGAGGTCCTTGCCATTCAGCTCGGAGATGGCGCGCTGCGCCTCCTCGGCCGTGGCCATCTCGACGAAGCCGAAGCCGCGGGACTGACCGGAGAACTTGTCGGTGATCACCGCCGCCGATTCCACCGTGCCGCACTGGGCGAAATATTCCCGGAGCGTCTCGCTCGTGGTCGAATACGAGAGCCCGCCGACGTAGAGTTTCGATGCCATCTGGATCTCCTTCTCTTGATCTTCCGCCTTGGTGCGCGCCCCAATACTCGGAAGAGCCAATATCGGAGGCGAGGGCGCCGGCTGCGGCGCTGACGGACTCAGTCTACACCATGCATGCGCGCGGCGGCCAGACGGGTTTCTCCTCCACTCATGGCGTCATCCAGCCCGTCGCGCCTGGATGGTGATAGGCGCCGTCGCGGGTGGAGTCCTGAGGTGTTGGCTCGGGCTTGAGGGTCTTGGTCAGTGGGTCGCGGTGCTCGATAACCCGAAGCGTGGCCTCCGTGGCGGCGAGCAGCCCAACCAGCGCGACGCTCAGTCCGAGCGCCGCGGCGAGCAGGACAAGCTTCCCCCGAACGTCGCGCATGGTCGCTATTGGCAGGCCGCCTTCACGGCGGCCGCCGCCCGTGCGGGTCGCGGCACGCTCACCCGCACCGGCCGCTCGGCCTTGGCCAGGAGCTCCCGCACGTCGAAGGGTTGTCGCACCACCCGGAATCCGTGAAGCTCGTACTGCACCTGCTCGTCCATCGCCCCGTCGGCATCGAGCCGGATGACCACGGGCACCCCGGGGATGACCGTGTCGAATAGCTTGGCCAGATCCAGGCCCGAGAGCCGCGCATGAGCCGCCTCGAGCAGAACCAGGGAGATCGGAGCATCGAGCAGGTGGCGAAGGCCGTCGCAGAAGTTGTCCGCGAAGCGAACCGCGATACCGTGCTTCAGACACTGGTTGCCGACCGTTTCGGCCAGGGCCTGATCCGTGTCCATCATCAGAATGCGTGTCATCGGGAATCCTTTCTTTCTCTGTGAAATAACGCACAAGTATAGCAGGTAGGGTGCCAGTAGACCAAGCTCTCTAAGTCTTTGGTTCCGCAGGGGTGTCTAGACGGGTCTCAGGACGCGGCCGGGCAGGTTGCCGGTATGCTCCCCATCCTTAATAACGGTGCGGCCATTGACGAGGACATGCGGGATGCCCGCCGCGTAGCGGTGAGGATCGTCGTAGGTCGCGAGGTCCAGGATGCGCTCGCGCGAGAAGGCCACGATGTCGGCCTTGGCCCCCTGCCTGATGACGCCCCGATCCCTGAGGCCCAGTCGCGCGGCGGGAAGCCCGGTCATCTTGTGTATCGCCGTCTCGAGCGAGAGCACGTGCTCGTCACGTGCGTAGCGGCCGAGCACCCGAGGGAAGGTGCCATAGCTCCGGGGATGGGGCTTGCCCTCGGCCATGGGACCGCTCGCCGCGAGCGACGAGCCGTCGGAGCCGATCATGACGCGCGGGTGGACCAGGGCACGGCGAAGGTCGGCCTCGTCGAGCTGGAAGAGAATGATATTGCCACGTCCTTTCTCTCTCTCGATCACATCGAAGGCGACCTCGACCGGGTCCTTGCCCCAGCGCTTCGCGATCTCGTCGAAGCGGAGGCCCTCAATTTCCGGACGTGACGGCGCGGAGGCGATCATGATGTCGCTCCACTCGAGGCCCCGGGCCAGGACGGGTCCCTGGGCCATGTCCGTCCGGATGCGCCCGCGCGTGGCGGGATCGCGGAGCCGGCCCAGCATGGCCTCGATGCCACCCTCGAGCACCCAGTCAGGCAGGAGCGTCCGGATGGTGGTGCTCGACGCGGTATATGGATAGACGTCGGCCATGACGTCGAGGCCTTCGGTCCGCGCGGCATCGATCAGAGCGAGGGCGTCGCTGACTTTTCCCCAGTGAGCGCGTCCCGCGGCCTTGATGTGGCTCACCTGCACCGACAGTCCGCCCTCCCGTCCGACGCTGATGGCCTCGGCAATCGCGTCGAGGAGGGTGGCCCCTTCACCGCGGATGTGGCTCGCATAGAATCCTCCCGCGGCCGCGGCGCCCTTGGCGATTTCCACGATCTCGGCGGTCTCGGCATAGGAGCCGGGCGCATAGATGAGCCCGGTCGAGAGCCCGCGGGCGCCGTCGGCCATGGCGGCCTCCATGAGGCCCCGCATCATCGCCAGCTCCTTGGCGCTGGGCGGTCGCCGGGCGAAGCCCATGGCGGCCAGCCTCAGGGTGCCGTGACCGATCAGCTGCGCGACGTTGAGGGCGAGCCCTTCGTCCTCGTAGCGGCGAAGGAAGTCCTTGACCGAGCCCCAGGAGAAATCCATGCCGGGCGGAAGGTAGAGGGCGAAGCCCCGCATGTCCTCTCTGAACTCGGCGGATACGGGAGCGGGCGAGAACCCGCAATTGCCCACCACCTCAGTGGTCACTCCCTGGCGGATCTTGGACTCCGCGCGCCGATTGCCGAAGAGCCGCCAGTCCGAATGCGAGTGCATGTCGATGAAACCGGGGGCTACCATGAGGCCGGAGGCGTCCAGGGTCTGTCCCGCAGGCTCGCGCGCGAGGTCACCCACCGCCGCGATGCTCTCGCCGGTAATGCCGACATCCGCGCGCACCGCCGGCGTCCCCGTACCGTCGAAGACGTGGCCGCCCGTGATCTTGAGGTCAAGCACGTGGCGCTTCCTTGAAGCCGATGGCGCGCTCACACCACGCCGCGGCGGCGAAGAGGCGCGCCTCTGACCACGGAGCCCCCGTGAACTGGAAGGCAAAGGGCAGTCCGCTCGGCGCGAGTCCGGTGGGGAGGGAGATCGATGGCATGCCGGCGGAGCTCCACGGCGCGCAGAAGGAGGCGTCGCCCGTGAAGGCCAGGCCCTTGGGCGCGGGGCCCGGCGCCGTCGGAGACACCAGCGCGTCGTAGCGCGAGGCGATGGCGGCCATGTCGGCGCGGAAGGCGCGGCGATGGGCCTGGGCGGCGAGATAGTCCACCGCCCTAACGGTTTGCCCGTCCTTGACGCGCTCGCCCAGGTGCACGGGATACTCGGCAGCGTGGCGCGCGTAGAGATCGCGATGGAAAGCGGCCGCTTCCGCGCGCATCACCGTGTCGCCCGCCTCGGGGAGACCCTCGAAGGAGACCGCGAGTGGCGCGTCGTCGACCTGGGCGCCTGCCGCCCGGAGCGCCTTGAGCGTGGAGTCGATCTGCGCGCGATTCTCGGGCTCGGCCCGGTCGACGAGCGCGCGCAGCACCCCGAGCCGAGGCGCGGCGGGGGACGCGACGGCGCCGACATAGTCGCCGATGGGCATGGCGACGGAATGAGGATCGGCGGCATCGTGCCCGGCCATGATGGCGAGGGCCAGCGCCGCATCCTCGACGGAGCGGCACAGGACGCCGACATGATCCAGGCTCCACGCCAGCGGCACCACGCCGACGGCGCTGATGCGCCCATGCGTCGGCTTGAAGCCCACGACGCCGCAGTAGGCGGCGGGCCGCAGCACCGAGCCCACCGTCTGGGTGCCCAGGGCGAGCGGGGCCATCCGGGACCCTACGACGGCTCCCGAGCCACTCGACGATCCGCCCGGCGTGTGCGCGGGATTCCACGGGTTCCCCGTCTCCGTCGGATCACGGAAGGCAAAGGCCGTCGTCGTGACCTTGCCGAGAATCACCGCGCCGGCCGCTCGCAGTCTGGCCACCGACACCGCATCGACGGTGGCCCGACGATGCGCCCACGGCCCCGCGCCGGCGGTCGTCACGAGACCCGCGGCGTCATAGATGTCCTTGAGGGCCACGGGGACGCCGTGGAGCGGGCCCATGAATCGCCCCTCGCGCGCCTCGATGTCCCGCTGCACGGCGACGCGCGCGGCGGCATCGCGGTCGAGATGCACCCAGGCCTTGAGAATGGGCTCGAGGGCGTCGATACGCTTGAGGCAGGCGGCCAGAAGATTGGAGGGCGACAGGGCGCCCGAGCGAATGCGGCGCGCCGCCTCGGCGGCGGTCACGTCATTGAGATCGGCCATGGAATCTCCTGCGTCGCGAGGTGACTACTGAAGCGCGTCCAAGACTTCGGCCACGACTTCGAAGCGCCCGAAGGAAGGCATGAGATAGGCACCGGCATAGTGGCCCCGAAGGTGGCGAACGAGCTCCTGCGCGGTCTCGATCCCGACGCGAAGGCCCCGCTCGCCCGCCTCGCGCATGCGTCCACGGACGGCGTCGGGAATGGTGATTCCCGGCACCTCGTTGTGCAGGAACTCGGCATGACGGGATGAATGCAGCGGCAAGAGGCCCACGACCACCGGAATGGGTGGGCGCGTGCGAGCGAAGAACCGCTCCAGCACCTCCAGATCGTAGATCGGCTGCGTCTGGCACCAGCGGGCGCCCGCCTCGGCCTTGGCGAGGAAGCGCTCCATCTCCCGGGCAGGATCGGCCGCCGCGGGATCGAGGGCCGCTCCCACGCAGAACGCCGTGGGCTCGCCGACGGAGTTGCCCGTGGCATCCCGTCCCTCGTTCATCTCCGACAAGATGCGGATGAGCCCGATGGCGTCGACGTCGAACACCGCAGTGGCGTTGACGTAGTCGCCGCCCCGGGGCGGATCGCCCGTCATGGCCAGGATGTTCCTGATATCGAGGGCGTGAGCGCCGAGCACGTCGGCCTGGATGCCCATGAGGTTCCGGTCGCGACTCGTGAAGTGCATGTTGATGTCCAGCCCCGTGGCCTCGCGCACGAGAATGGCCGTGGGCAGCACCGACATGCGCACGCGTCCGAGGGAGCCGTCGTTGATGTCCACGATCTCGACCCCGCGCTCCTTGAGGAGCTTGGCCCCCTGGACGAGCTTCTCGATATTGTGCCCGCGCGGGGGATCGAGCTCGACCGTCACGAGGAACTCCCCCGCCTCGAGCTTGCGCTGCAGCAAGGTCGGGGCGGCCGTGGTGACGAGGGCCGGCGTCTCGCGTTCGATCCGCGCGCGTCGTGGCGCGGCCGTCCGGTCACTCCGGCTCGGCACGTGGCGATCCACCGCCTCTCGCATGGCGCGGATATGATCGGCCGTGGTGCCGCAGCAGCCACCCAGGAGACGGGCGCCCGCTCCGATCATCCGCGCGGCGAACTCGGCCATGTAGGCGGGCGAGGAGACATAGATGAGTCGCTCGCCGATGCGCGAGGGCAGGCCGGCATTCGGCTGGATGCTCACGGGCAGCCCGCCCGCCTCGGGCAGCATCTGCTCGAGCACCTCGTACAGCGTGCTCGAGCCGACGGAGCAGTTGGCGCCGAGCCCCTGGATGGGCAGCTCGCGCAGCGTCCTCGTCACCTCGGCGGGTGTGCTGCCGAGGAACGTCACGTGATCCTGGGTAAAGGCTACCGACGCGATGACGGGCAGATCAGTGATGGCCCGGATGGCCTCGACGGCAAGTCTCAGCTCCTGGAGGTCGGAGAAGGTCTCGACCATGAAGGCGTCCACGCCGCCCTCCAGCAGCCCTTCGGCTTGCTCGGCGAAGGCGGCCCTCGCCTCCTCGCTCGTGATCGATCCCAGCGGGGCCAGGTACTTCCCCAGCGGCCCGATGGAGCCGAGGACGAAGACGTCGCGGCCCAGGGTCTCGCGCACGTCCCGCGCCAGCTTGACGCCTCGCAAGTTGATCTCGCGCACCTGCGCGGCGAGGCCGTGGACGCCCAGCTTGAAGCGATTGGCGCCGAAGGTATTCGTCTCGATCCAGTCGGCTCCGGCCTGGATGTACTCGGCGTGAATGCCCTGGACGATCTTGGGCTCGTTGACGTTCAGCACATCGAAGCAGGCATCCAGCGGCACGCCACGCGCATACAGCATGGTGCCCATGGCGCCATCGCCCAGCAGTGGATGCTTGGCCAGCCGCTCGAGGAAGGGCGCGCTCATCTCACTCAGAAATTGATCCCTCTCCCCCCTTGGGGGAGAGGGCAGGGTGCGGGGGTCGGGCCCGCACACGAAGCGCCCTGAGCACCTCCGCCGCGACCTGGTCGGGGTTGAGGCGCGTCGTGTCCACACTCAGATCAGCCTTGGCGTAGAAGGGTTGGCGGGACTTGTAGAGCGTCTCGATCTCCTCGCGTGTCTTGCCTTGGAGCATCGGCCGATCGCCGCTTCTGAGCGCTCGCTCGCAGAGTGTCGGGAGATCGCCAGACAGCCAGACGACCGTGCCCAGGGCCTGGAGAGCTTCCACGCGCCCCTCCTGGCACGGCAACCCGCCGCCCGTGGCAATGACCTCTCCACGCTTGAGGGCGAGAAGCCGCACCGCCTCGTCCTCGAGGGCGCGGAAGTGCGGCTCGCCCTTCACCGTGAAGATCTCGGGGATGGGGCGCCCCTCCTTGGCGGTGATCATGTCGTCGGTCTCGACGAAGCAGCGGCCCAGCCGCTTGGCCAGGAGCCTCCCGACCGAAGACTTGCCCGCTCCCATGAATCCCACGAGGATCACGTTGTCATCCATGTCACCGGCCATCGTATCACCGGAAGTCGGTGATATCCCTATCGGTGCACGGTGGCGACGGCAGGGGCGCGGCGGTAGGCGCAGTCGCGCATCCAGCAGCGCCGGCACTGGGTGAAGTAGTGGTCCACGCGGGCCTCGGGTCCGATGCCCACGAGGATCGAGATGCTCTTGCCGGGCGTCATGACACACGAGTCATTGAGCGTCACCCCGATGGGCTCGCCCGGGCAGAGGTGGAAGAGCGCGGCCTGCTCGGCCGTGTCCCAGCCCGCATAGCCAGGGCTGATTCGATTGGTGACCTTCAGGCCGGCGGGAAGCGCCGCCTGGCACAGGAGGTCATTTATGTATTCGGCCAGGCTCTCCACCGCCGCCGAGCCGACGCTGTCGAGCATCACGGCGAGCGGGAGCTCGCGCTCCTCCCAGAGCGACCGCACGCGATCTTCGATGGCGGCGCCCACCGTGCAGATCCCCGCCCCCACCGCCTCCAGCACGCCCCACAGCCTGCTGATCTCGGGGATGTGCAGATCTTCACCGCCCGCCTGGATCAGATCGAGCCCTTGCCCGGTCACCCCCGCCGCGCGGTAGACGAAGCGCGGATCCATGAGCGATTCGCCGAGGGCCAGTGCCTCGTCGAAGAGCGCAAGCACGGTTGCATCCGGGATGTCGCGGCCCTTCTTGTAGCCCTGGAAGCGCAGGACGTCTTGGGGATCTACGCGGAGGGACAAGCAGCGGCGGTCGAGGGTGACGGGAACGGGCGAGCGGACGTCGAGCGCCGCGCTCACGGCGGCGAGCGGCGGGAGCGCGCGACCTCGGCGATCAAGCGGATATGCTCCGGCCCCGAGCCACAGCAAGCGCCCACGATATTGCAGCCGGCGTCGAGCAGTGCCGGGTAGTCCTTGGCCATGGCCTCCGGCCCGAGCTCGTAGGTCGTCGTATCGCCCTTGGTGATGGGGAGCCCCGCGTTGGGATAGGCGATCAGCGGGGCCTCGGTGACCGCGCGCATCTCACGGATGATGACGATGGCGCGATCCGGGCCCCGACCGCAGTTCATGCCCACGATGTCCGCCCCCGCGTCGAGCAGAGTCCGTGCCACCTCGGCCGGACTCTCGCCCCACATGGTGCGGTCACGGTCGTGGATCTCTTCGTACTGGAAGAACATGGTCGCCATCACGGGCAGATCGGCGGCCGCCTTGCAGGCCTTGATGGCGCCGATGGCCTCCTGGGGAAACATCATGGTCTCCACCGCGAAGATGTCCACTCCGCCCTCGGCCAGGGCCTCGGCCTGTTCCTTGAAGGTGGCGAAGTACTCGTCGTCCGTCGCGACGTTGTCGCCCACGCCGTAGTCCACGGGCAGGCAGCTCGTGGGGCCGATGGAGCCCGCGACAAAGCCGCCCGACGGACACACCGAGCGGGCGAGCCTGGCACCCTTGTCGTTGAGCTCCCGGGTGCGATCGCCGATCTTATACTCGTTGAGCTTCAGACGCGTGCCGCCGAAGGTATTGGTCTCCACGAAGTCCGAGCCGGCCTTGAAATAGCCCTCGTGAATCCCGCGCACGATATCGGCGTGAGTGTCGTTCCAGAGCTCCGGGCAGCCGCCGTTGCTGAGCCCGGCCGCGAAGAGGGCCGTGCCATAGCCGCCGTCGAAGACGAGGCGCTCCCCCGCCTTGGCGCGCTCCACGATCTCCCAGCCGCGCGGCCGGGCCATCAGGTGGCCGCGGCCACGCCGAGAAGCTCCTTGGCGCGCGTCACCGCGATGGTCGAATCCCTGGCGTACCCGTCGGCGCCGATCTCGTCGGCATAGGCCTGGCTCACGGGGGCGCCGCCGATCATCACCTTGACGCGCTCGCGCAGCCCGGCCTTGGCGAGGGCGTCGATGGTGCGCTTCATGGCGGGCATGGTCGTGGTCATGAGGGCCGAGATCCCGACGATCTGGGCCCCGTGCTCCTCCACCGCGGCCACGAACTTCTCCGGCGCCACGTCGCGCCCGAGGTTGTGGACCTTGAACCCCGCGCCCTCGAGCATCATGGCCACCAGGTTCTTGCCGATATCGTGGAGGTCGCCTTGCGCGGTGCCGATCACGATGATCCCCAGCGACTGGCCGTCGCCCCCCGCCTTGGTGATGAGGGGCTTGAGGAGATCGAGCCCCGCGTACATCGCGCGCGCGGAGAGGAGGACCTGCGGCACGTAGTACTCGTTGCGCCGGAACTTCTCTCCGACCACGTCCATGCCCGGGATCAGTCCTCGGAAGATCAGATCCTTGGGATCCATGGCGAGGGCGAGCCCTTCCTGGGTCTTGCGGGCCACCGTGTCCTTGTCGCCCAGGATCAGCGCCCTCGACATGATCGGGTAGTCGAAGTCATCGCTCATGCGTCGTTCGTGGCTCCTCCGGGCTTGACCGTGGAATAGCCTGCCTTGACCCACTCTCGCATGCCGCCGGCCACATTGTAGCAGTCGGTCAATCCCGCCCGCCGGAGGGCGCTGATGACCGAGCTGGATCGGAGCCCGCCGGCGCAGAGCACGGCCTTGGGGCGATCCGCGGGCAGCTCACCCAAACGCGAGAGGGCCTGGCTCATCGGGAAATTGACGGCTCCCGCGATGTGCCCGTCGTCCCATTCGGTGGCTTCCCGCACGTCGACCACGACCAGATCGGGCCGCTCGTCCCGCATGGTGGCAAGATCGTGCACGGTGATCTGCGGCACGCTCGCATGAGGCAGCCCTTCGCTCTTCCAATCCGTCATGCCACGCTGGAGATAGCCGAGGATGTCGTCCATGCCCGCGCGTCCGAGCGCCTCGACGCTGCGCTGGAGGTCTGACGGGCCCGCGGCCACCAGGACGAAGCGGCTATCGACTGGGGCCATCATGGCCACCCGCGGCGCGAAGGGACTGCTCTCGATCCAGACATTGATGGCACCCGGAATGTGGCCGTCGCCGAACTCGGCCGGGCTGCGCACGTCGAGGATGACGCCCCCCTTGGCCATGGCCTCGCGCGCCTGCGCGGCAGAGAGCGGCTGAAACTCGCCCGTGGAGGGAAGGGCCTGGGCCCGGTTGCGCGCGATGATGCGGTCGAAGCTCGGCGGCTTCGGCGGCAGCCCCGTCATGAGCTCGCGCACGAAGGCCTCCACCGTTGCCGGCTGCAGGGCGGGGTTGAAGCGGCGCTCGAACCCGATGGTGGAGCCGGGCTTGGAGGACATCGCTCGCCCGCACGAAGACCCTCCGCCATGGGCGGGATAGACTTCCACGCTGTCGGGCAGCGTGAGCACGCGGCGGGTCAGGCTCTCGAAGAGATCGGCGGCTGCCCGCTCGCCGCCGAAGTCCGGTCGCCCGACGTCGCCCACGAAGAGCGTGTCACCGGTCAGGATGAACCACGGCTCTTCTCCACGCGACAAATCGGTCACGAGCAGGCAGACGCTGTCCGGGGTATGTCCCGGGGTGTGGATGACCTGCACCCGCACCGTACCGAACCGGATCTCGTCCCCGTGCTCGATCGGCGTATGGGGAAACGCGGCCTCGGCCGCGGGATGAATGTGCACCCGGGCGCCGACCTTTGCGGCCAGGCTCTGGTTGCCCGAGATATGGTCGGCGTGGACGTGGGTGTCCACGATGTGGGTGAGCTCGAGCCCCTTGCGCCGGGCCCACGCCGCGTAGTCGTCGACCCGGTCCCGGGCGGGGTCGACCACGAGGGCCTGCCCCGCCTGGCTGCAGGCGATCAGGTAGGAGATGCAGCCGGCATCCTCGTTGAGGATCTGCTGAAAGATCATCGGTCGCATCTTCCCACACGGACTCACCACGACGCAAGGTGGCCTTGGATAAGGCTTCTGGAAGGACGATTGTGGGTAACTTGACCCAGAATCGGCTGGTAGACTAGACTCTGCGGAGTTTAAACTCGGCCCTACGGGAGGCTATCGGCAGTCGCGATGAAGATCAAAGTCCTTGGCTCGTTCGGAAGCGAGGGGCAGGGACAGCGACCCTCAGCATTTCTCGTAGACGACAAGGTCCTGGTGGACGCCGGCACCGTCGGGGGCGCCCTCACGCCCGCCGAGCAGATCGAGGTCGAGTACGCGCTGGTCAGCCACGCCCATTTCGATCACATCGCCGGCCTGGCCTTTCTTACCGACACCTTGGCCATGATCGCGCCCGAGCGTCGGGTGACCGCATGCAGCATCGGGCCCGTGCTCGACAGCCTTCGAACCCATGTCTTCAATGACGTGGTCTGGCCAAATTTCGCCAATATCCCCGATCCGAAGAATCCCGTGCTGGCCTTCCGCACCCTCGCCGAAGAAGGCGAGGCGCGAGTGGGCGAGCTCTGGGTGACCCCGGTGCCCGTGGACCATACCATCCCCACCACGGGCTTCGTGGTCCACGACGGAGAGACGGGCTTCGTGTTCAGCGGGGACACGGGGCCGACCAAGCAGATCTGGAAGCTCGCGCGCGAGATGCGAGGGATCAAGGCGGTCATCGTGGAGACGTCCTTCCCCAACCGAATGGACGCGCTGGCGAAGACGTCCGGACACCTGACCCCGGAGATGCTCAAGCGCGAGCTCGACAAGGCGCCTCCGGACATTCCCGTCTGGATCTACCACGTCAAGCCGCAGCTGTACCAGGAAACCGTCGAAGAGCTCGCCAAGATCGACTCCACCCGCATCCACATCCTCGAGCAGAGCAAGACCTACACGCTGTAGTCCTTACACTTCCGCCGTCTCTGGTCCCTGCCCCCGCTCATCCACGGGAGGCGGGCTCGAAGAGAAACTCCGTCAGGTAGGTGTTGACGGTGGCCGCGTGCTCGATCTGCGGGAAGTGCCCGCACCGGTCGAGCCACTTGGCGGTGGCGAGATCGAGTCCCTGGCTCACCTGCCGTGCGTGGGCCAGCGGGATGACGGCGTCCTGGAGCCCGTGGACGAGCAGGATGGGCCGCCGGAACCTGAGCAGTCCCTCCCGGTAGAGCTGGGTGTGCTCCGTGAAGTCCTCCCGGACCGAGCGCAGGAGCGAGAGGTAGGCTGCCCGGCCATCGAGAGAGGCGCGGACCGCGAACTCGTGCTCCACGAAGAAGCGAATCTCCTCGGGATCGGGCGAGACGAAGCAGCGCTCGAGCGCCGTCGCGCAGATCCCGCGCGTGATGAGCCTCGAGAGAAGCTCGCCGATCCCCGGCAGGGACAGCGTCCGGTACACCCACGAGGGCCGGAGGGGAAACCCCGGCACGGCGGAGGCGAGGAAGGCCAGCCGCTCGACGCGGGCCGGGTGAGCCACGGTGAAGCGGGCGGCCACGGCGCCGCCCATGGAGTGGCCGACCAGGCGCACCTGCTCGAGGCCCAGCTTGCGGAGGAATGCCTCGAGGACCTCGGCCAGGAAGGTCAGGGTGTACGCGCGGCGGGGCTTGCCGGATTTCCCGAAGCCCGGCAGGTCCAGGGCGATCACCCGGCCGTGGCGTCCCAACTCGGGGATGGTATGGCGCCAGGACTCGGCAAAGCCGCCCAGGCCGTGGAGAAGCACGGTAGCCGGCCCCTGCCCCTCCGAGAGGTAGTGCAGAAGAAGCCCGTCGAGCTCGCCGCCCGTGAGCCGGAGGTGCGCCACGGTCAGGAATCGAGGAGTCGCGTCAGCGCGTCGCGGAACGGAAAGACACTGAAGATACCGCCGGTGTGGATGAAGCAGACACGCTGGCCGAGCGCCTTGGGGTCGCGCTCGAGCGTGTGGAGAAGCCCGCCGAAGGCCTTGGCCGTGTAGACGGGATCGAGCATCAGGCCTTCCTCACGCGCCAGACGGATCACGAGGGAGAGCTCCGCGTCGTCCACCCCGGCCCGTCCCATTCCCTGGTAGCCGTCCAGAAGATGGATGCTCTTCGGCACCTCGATGGCGAAGCCGAAGCGACGGATGGCCTTCCCGATGGTGTCGCTGACATAGCTGCGCACGCGCTCGGCCGGGAACGCGATGGGGATGCCCACGATCTCCGAGGGCAGCCCGGCGAGCTGCTTGCCCATGAGGAGCCCGGCCTGGCTGCCCCCGCTGAAGCACGTCAGGGCCACCGTGTCGAAGCGCGGCGCCCCGTGGGTGATCTGCTCCGCGAGCTCGACGGCGCATTCGAGGTAGCCGAGCGCCCCCAGCTCGTTGGAGCCGCTCTCGGGAATCACATAGGGCTTGCCCCCGACGCGCCGGACGTCTTCGGAAATCGCTTCGAGGGTGCCCGCGGCCTGGCGGAACTGGTCGTCGGTGAGATACCGCACCTCGGCGCCCAGCATCCGGTCCAGGAGGAGGTTTCCGTCATAGGTATCGGGCCGGCCGCCCTTGACCGCGAGGACGGCACGGAGACCAAGGCGCGCGGCCACCGCCGAGACAGCGCGGCAGCAGTTGGACTGGAGCGTCCCGATGGTGATGAGGGTGTCGGCGCCCTGGGCGAGGGCATCGCCGACGAGGAACTCGAGCTTGCGGACCTTGTTGCCGGATTCGAGGAGGCCGGTCAGATCGTCACGCTTGACCCAGAGCTCGACCCCCAGCCGCCGCGACAGCCGCTCGAGCTTCATGACCGGCGTGGGCGCCAGGGCCAGCTCGATTCGCGCGGGCGTGATCGTCACGCTTCCAATCCTAACACCGGCGCCTATGAATGCCGCATTCCCGGCAGCGGCACGAGGCGGCCACGGAGCTGCAGGTCGAGGACGGCCCTCTAGCCCACCTTCTTCGCCACCGCCGCGTACTGATCCAGCAACGGCAGCACGGTGCCGGCCAGCGCGGACGGGACGAAGAAGACCACGCGTGCCACGCCCATGTCGCGCCACCCGGCGAGCTTGCCCTCGTCGGGCCGCACCCCGAAGAGCGACACCGTCACCGTGGCCGGGTCGCGCCCGGCCTTTTCCGCGCGCTGGCGCAGATCAGCCATGGCTTCATCCAGAGGATCGCGCCCGATGATGGGCATCCAGTGCCCGTCGAACTCCGCGGCGCGCTGACGCGCGTGCGGGCCGCTGCCTCCCATGAGGATGGGCGGGTACGGCTTCTGGACGGGCTTGGGGTATGACCAGAGCTTGTCGAAATTGACGTACTTCCCGTGGTACTGCGCCTCCTCCTGCGTCCAGATCGCCTTCATGGCCGCGATGCGCTCGCGCAGGATCTTCCAGCGATCGCTGAACGGCGTCCCGTGGTCCTCCATCTCCTCGGCGTTCCAGCCCCCGCCGATGCCGAAGAGGACGCGCCCCCCGGAGATGAAGTCCAGGCTCGCGACCTCCTTGGCGAGAATGATGGGGTCGCGCTCGATCACCAGGCAGATGCCGGTGCCGAGCATGAGGGTCCTGGTCACCGCGGCCGCTGCGCCCAGCGCGACGAAGGGGTCGAGCGTGTGCCAGTAGTCGCGCGGGAGATCGGCCCCGCCGGGCCATGGGCTCTTGCGGATGACGGGGATATGCGTGTGCTCGGGGAGCCACAGCGACTCGAAGCCGCGCGCCTCAAGCTCGCGGGCCAGAGCATCCGTGGGGATCGCATAGTCGGTCGGGAACATCGCGACGCCGTATTTCATGGGGTCATCCTCCGAGATCGAGCGGGGTGTAGTACGGGCGGCCGCCGAGGGCCTTGACCTCTTTCTGGAAACTGGTGCCGTAGAAGCGCTCGGCGTCGGTCAGGGCCCAGGCCTGGCGCTTGAAGCACCACGACTCGGGCTGCAGCTCCTGCGCCCGCTTGAAGAAGGGCACGGCCGCCTCGGGCCGTCCGCTTTCGTGCAGGTGCTCGGCCAGGCGGAAGGTCGCCGCGGCGAGCGCGTGCGCCGCCGACGGCACGAAGAGCCGCTGGCGGCGCTCCTTCGGGGGCAGGACAAAGCCGCTCCGCGGGCCGCGGTCGACCCAGTCGCGGATGGCCGCCAGGTAGCGCGTCATGTCGAACTTGGTGTACTCGATCCAGCGGTTGTCGGCGAAGGCAACTTCGTTCGGGCGCACGATAGCCCCGTCCTCATCGATCCACACGGCGGTCGGGACATTGACCATGTTGTAGGCTCGCGCGACGTCGTAGTGGGCGTCGATGAGCGAGGGGTGAGTCGGGCTGGCCGCGCGGATCCACTCGCCGGCCGCGGCCGTTCCCGCGCTGTCGAGGGCCACCGTGATCACGGTCAGGCCTTTCGGCTCCAGCTCGGCGTGCAGGGCCTGCCACCCGGGCAGGTCGAAGCGGCAGCCTCACCATGAGGCCCAGGCAAGGAGAAAAACCTTCCGACCTCGAAAGGTCGAGAGGCGGTGGGGATTCCCGTCGATGTCCGGGAGGGTGAAGTCGGGCGCCTCGAGGGACAGGAGCCGCTCGGCGGCGTCCTCGGCCGCCTCGCCGATGGACCAGACGGCGTGCTCGGGAGTCGCGGCGACCGGCTGGCCCATATGACGCGCGAGAGCCGTGAGGTTGACCCTGGGGGCGGGCCCGCCCAGGTCAAGGAGCCCCTGGCCAGCCGGGCCTTGAGGCACCGGCACGCAGAGCGAGCCGCGGCACAGCCCCTCGGGCTTGATCTCCCAGCCTCCGCAGCGCACGAGGGCCGGCGGGTCGAGCCAGAGGTTCTCGCCCTCGACCCGGGCCGTCTCCACCACTATCGACTCGCCGGGCAACAGCACTGTCGCTTTCATCGCGGATCTCCTCCTGCTCGCCCCGAGCTCCGGGCGGGGATAGAATACTGATAACAACGGCGGCGTCCAGCGGTCACACGTGGCGCCCTGGATGGAGGGAACCCATGCACACTCAGCTGATCCGGTTGATCGCGATCCTGGCGGCCGTGCTCCTGGCCGGGCTCCCTGCGGCCATCCTGGCCGAGGATACGGGCAAGGCCCCCGAGAGCACCGCTTCCGACCAGAAGGCCACGGACAAGAAGTCCACGGATACGAGCAAGGTGGGCGAGGCCACGAAGCGGGTCGAGTCCGGCGCCAAGCAGGCCGGGGAGGGCATCAAGGAAACCGCCAAGGGCATCGGCAACACGGTGGTGGAAGGCGCCAAGGTCGCCGGCGAGAAAGTCAAGGACGCGGCCAAGGAAGTCGAGCCGCAGGCCAAAGGCGCCTGGCAGAAGACCAAGGACGGCGCGGCCGATGCCGCGGAGAGCGTGAAGAATTTCTTCAAGCGGCTCTTCAGCGGCTAGGTAACTCGGAGGGGGGCTCCGCCCCCCTTCCGGAACCTCCCCCCGGACAGATTGCGCCGGCAAAGCCGGCGCTCGAGCGGAACATTCCTGCTCGCGAGGGCATGGGAATTACTTGGATAGACTCCTAGCGCGCTTGATCTAGCGCGTCTTGATGAGGCGGCCCAGATAGGCTGCCAGCGCTTCCGCCTCCCGCTCCTGGAAAGCGACGGCGACGCGAAGCTGCTCGAAGTACTGCTCGAGGGTCTTGCCCCCCAGGGTGATCTTGTGCTCGACGAAGAAGGCGTGGACATCGCGCTCCCACTCCGGGCTCACCAGGGCGGGGATGCCCTCGTACATCCGGCGATACGCGCTGCCGGGGTAGAGCCGTTGCATGGTCTGCCAGTGCTGCTTCACGAATTCCCAGGCCAGTCCTCGGCTGTGCACGCTCTGGAGCAGGCTCCGGATGAGAAATGGCGCATCCTGACTCCGCACCTCGCCGTTGATGGTCATCTCGAGCGTCTGCCTCAGCAGCTCGGGCGGCCGGAAGCCCGCGAGGGCGTACAGGTAGCGCTGCTCCTCCTGGGGTGTGCGCGCCCGCTTGTAGCGGTCCCGGAAGTCGGCATATTCGCTCTCGCCCCCTGAGGCGGCCACGATGGCGATGACGGCGGGGAGCACATTGGCGTCCACCGAGGTCTCGTCCACTTGGTAGCGCGCATAGACTTCCCGGGCGCGAGCCTGGACGGTCTCGTCATTGCCGAGCGTCCCCAGCACGCGGAGCAGGTCGCCACGGAGCTGACGATCGAGCTCGCTCTCGCCCTCCTGAGGCTCCCAGCCGAGCAGCGAAGCCATCTCGTCCACGCGGTGGCGCACCAGCGCCTCGAGTCCGGGACGCTGGTCGTCGTCGGCAATCACGCGGTTGACCCAGGCCAGTGACCCCGTGAGCACGGCCCACACATTGCGGTCGGTCTCCGTGGTGAACCGTCCCGTCAGATCGAGAAAGTCGGAGGCCGTCATCATTC
This sequence comes from Candidatus Methylomirabilota bacterium, assembly GCA_036002485.1. Taxonomy (NCBI): domain Bacteria; phylum Methylomirabilota (SeqCode); species Candidatus Methylomirabilota bacterium. The sequence goes on from DASYTI010000108.1 coordinate 59,333, forward strand.
CGGACTGCGCGAGGGCGAAGCAGTCACTGAGCAGGTTGAACCGCTCGATGGGCGCGATCTTCGCCAGGGCCCCCGCCAGCTTCTTGAGAAGGGCGGGCGCATAGCGGACCCGGTAGAAGCCGTGGCCGCCGGAGTTCAGGACCACCCAGTCGGGCTTGGCGGGCAGCGGCACCGCGGCGTCCGCACCGTCGAGGAGAAGCCGGCGCTCGACGTAACCGCGCTTGACGGAGGCGCGGAACACCACGGGGATGCGCCACTGCTCGGCGGGATCCGGCTGGCCGCCGAGGTACAGGAAGCGCTGCTGAGTCAGCTTGAGTCCTGCCCCATCGATCTCGACGCTGACAAGCGGATAGCCGGGGCGGAAGATCCACCCGTCCATGACTTCGGGAATGGGCTGGTGGGCGGCGTCTCCGAGGGCTTTCCACAGATCCGTCGTCTCGGCATTCGAGTACTTGTGGCGCTCGAGGTAGAGCCGCACCCCCGCGCGGAAGCTTTCCGGCCCCAGATGCTGCTCGAGCATGCGCAGAACCGACGCGCCCTTCTCGTAGGTCAGGAGATCGAACATCGCCTCGCAGTCGCGGGGCGCCATCACCTCGAACTCGATGGGGCGGGTGGCCTTGAGCCCGTCGAGGTTCATGGCGGAGGCTCGCGAGACGCCGAAGGTGATCCAGCGCTTCCACTCGGGCTTCCACGCGTCCACGGCCAGGAGCTCCATGAAGGTGGCGAAGGCTTCGTTGAGCCAGATGCCATTCCACCAGGACATGGTGACGAGGTCGCCGAACCACATGTGCGCGACCTCGTGCGCCACCACATCGGCGATGCGCTCGAGCTCGGCATGCGAGGCCGCCGCCTCGTCGACGAGGAGGGCCGTCTCCCTGAAGGTGACCGCGCCCAGGTTCTCCATGGCGCCCGCCGCGAAATCGGGGATGGCGAGGAGATCGAGCTTGTCGCTCGGATACGGCACGCCGTAGTAGCGCTCGAAGAAGTCGAGCGAGAAGGCGCCGATGTCGAGGGCGAAGCGCCCGAGATGCTTCTTGCCGGGCACGCCCCAGACGCGCAGCGGGGTCGGTCCCACCATGACGGGCTCGGTCGCCTCGAGCTCCCCCACCACGAAGGCCACCAGGTAGGTGGACATCTTGATCGTATCCGCGAAGGTCACGGCCCGGCGCCCATCACCGAGCGCCTCTTCCCTGAGCACGGAGGTATTGGACACCGCGGCCAGGGGCTGAGGGACCACCAGGGTCACGCCGAAGACCGCCTTGAAGGCCGGCTCGTCCCAGCACGGGAAGCCGCGCCGCGCATCAGTGGCCTCGAACTGGGTGGCCGCGATGGTGTGCGCGGTGCCGGCGGCGTCCTTGTACGTGCTGCGATAGAAGCCGTGGAGCTTGTCGTTGAGAATGCCCGTGAACCGGAGGGCGAGCCGCCACTGGCCCGGCGTGATCGTCATGGGAAAGACGAGGCGCGCGCGCTCGGCCGCCTCGTCGAGCGAGGTCGAGCCGTGGATGGGCTCGCGCCCGTCCTGAGAGATGGCCGCGCTCTCGATGACGAGCTCGGCGGCGTTGAGCAGGATCTCGATCACGGGCTCGCGCACGTCGACGATGATGCTCACGGCACCGGCGAAGGTGGCGGCTTCCAGGTTGGGCTCGAGGCGAAGATCGTAGCGTTGCGGGACCACGGTCGTAGGCAAGCGATAGTCCATGGCCCCAGAGGATACCATCGTCGCGGCGCCCTGACACTTGACATCACCGACCCGTGGCGTGAGACTCGGCGCGTCCACGCATCCGGGAGATCCCATGGAGAGTCTCAAGGACAAGACCGCGGTCATCACGGGCGGCGCCAGCGGCATCGGCCGCGCCCTCTGCCTCGCCTTCGCCGGCGAGGGCGCGCGCATCGTGATCGCCGACATCGATGACGCGGGTATGGCGGAGACGGCGGGCAGCGTTGCCAAAGCCGGGAGCAAGGCGATCACCGTCAAGACGGACGTGACCAAGCTCGCATCCGTTCAATCTCTGGCCGATCGCGCCTTCAGCGAGTTCGGCGGGGTGCATCTGCTCTGCAACAACGCGGGCGTGGCCATCCACGGCTCGCTCGAGTCGGCCAGCCACCGCGACTGGGAGTGGGTGCTGGGCGTCAATCTGTGGGGCGTCATCCACGGCATCGAGGCCTTCGTGCCGCGGATGATCGCGCAGAAGGAGCCCGGCCACATCGTCAACACGGCCTCCATGGCCGGGCTCATCGCCTCCCAGGGGCTCGGGGTGTACAACACGAGCAAGTACGCGGTGGTCGGATTGTCCGAGACACTCCAGAAGGATCTGCGCCCCCACAACATCGGCGTCTCAGTGCTCTGCCCCATGGGCGTGTCCACCAACATCCGCACGAGCGAGCGCAATCGACCGGCCGATCTGCAGAATCCGAGCGGCCCCGAGACGAACGACTGGTTCCAGCTCATCGGCCGCTATCTCGCGCCGGAGGAGGTGGCCGGGCGCGTGCTGCGCGCGGTCAAGGCCAACCGCCTCTACGTCATCACCCACGAGGAAGCCCGCGAGCCGCTGCGCCGCCGCTTCGAGCGCATGGACCGGGCCTTTGAGGAGTCTTGATTTTCGAGATGAGGGGCGGCCGAGCTGCCGCAGGCACGAGCGCCCCGAGACGAGGGCTTAAATGATATTCAAGGCGATCAATGGCTGGGGCAAGCTCCCGGACGGCTGGCACTTCGTGGAGGTCGCGGGCGTGGCCGTGGATGCCAAGGACAATGTCTTCTGCTTCACGCGGGGCGAGCATCCCGTCATCATCTTCGACCGCGACGGCAAGTTCCTCCGCTCCTGGGGCGAGGGACACGTGCGGCGCGCCCACGGCATCACCATCGATGCCGACGGAACCGTGTGGCTCACCGACGATCTCCAGCACACCGTCAGGAAGTTCACGCCGGAGGGCAAGCTGCTCCTGACCATCGGAGACCCCGACAAGCCCGCGACGCTTCAGGGCGGCAAGCCCTTCAACCGTCCGACCCACGTGGCCATCTGCCCGAAGAGCGGCTTTCTCTTCATCTCGGACGGCTACGGCAACTCGCGCGTGCACAAGTACGCGCCCAACGGCAAGCACGTCATGTCCTGGGGTGAGCCCGGCACCGACCCTGGACACTTCAACCTGCCCCACAACCTCGTCACCGATCGCGACGGGCTCGTCTATGTCGCGGACCGCGAGAATCATCGCGTCCAGATCTTCGACGGCCAGGGCCGGTACCAGGGCCAGTGGAACAATCTCCACCGCCCCTGCGGCCTCTTCGTGGACCGCACCCAGAACGGCGGCACCTTCTACATCGGCGAGCTCGGCCACGCCCTGCCCGTGAACGAGCACGTGCCCAATCTGGGGCCGCGCGTGACGGTGCTGGACGCCAAGGGCCAGAAGGTCGCGCGCTTCGGCGGGCCATTCGGCGGCGAGAAGCCCGGGGAGTTCACGGCGCCCCACAGCGTGGTCACCGACTCCCAGGGCGCCGTCTACGTCTCCGAGGTCTCCTGGACGGCCAAGGGCAGCCTCGAGACTCCGCCCCGCGAGGTCCGGAGCCTCCAGAAGTTCGCGCGGAGCGCCTAGCCGCGCTCACCCGCCGTCCGCGTCGGGCTCCGCGCCGATCCATGTTCGCCACGGACCGAGGACCGTGGTGGCCCTCCGCACGCGCCAGATGTATGATGGGCGCGCTTTGCTCCCTGGGAACCTGACGGTCACCGACCGAATCATGGAGGCGGCACCGATGCTCAGACGGCTCGCGTTTACGACTATCACCGCGCTCCTGGCCCTGCCCCTCGCCCTCATGCCGGCGGACCAGGCCGCGGCCCAGAAGAAAACGCTCGTGGTAGCGCTCAACCAGGACCCCGACATCCTCGACCCCAGCCCGTCCCGCACCTATGTCGGGCGCATCATCTTCGCCCAGATGTGCGAGAAGCTCTACGAGATCGACGAGAACCTGCGCATCTTCCCGCAGCTCGCCGCGGACTTGCCCGCGATCAGTGACGGCGGCAAGACCGTCACCATCAAACTCCGCCCCGGCGTCAAGTTCAACGACGGCACGCCCATGAATGCCGAGTCGGTCCGCTACTCGCTGGACCGCCACCTCAACATGAAAGGCTCCAACCGGCGCACGGAGCTCGAATCGGTCAATAGCATCGAGGTCGTGGATCCCCTGACGGTGCGGCTCAAGCTCAATCGGCCCTTCTCCCCGCTCGTGGCGATCCTGGCCGACCGCTCGGGGATGCCCGTCTCGCCGACCGCCGCCAACAAGCTGGGCGACAAGTTCGGCACCGCCCCGGTCTGCGTGGGGCCGTGGCAGTTCGTGGAGCGCATCTCCCAGGACCGGATCGTGCTGGAGCGATCCCCGCACTACTTCGACAAGGCCGCCGCCAAGTTCGACCGGCTGATCTTCCGCATCATTTCCGACGACAACGTGCGGCTGGCCAACCTGCGCTCGGGCGACATCGACGTGATGCATCTCGTGGGACCGACGGACGCCGCCAACCTGCGCAAGGAAGGCAAATTCGAGGTATCGAGCGTGACGGGCATCGCCTACTCGGGGCTGACCATCAACCTTCGCAACAAGAACGGCAAGCCGCCCCACCCGGCCGGGGATCTGGGCACCCCGCTCGCCAACGACCCCCGCGTGCGCGAGGCGCTGGACCTCTCCATCGACCGCGTGGCCCTGAACCAGGTTGCCTGGGACGGGCAGTACACGCCCGGCTGCACGCCCATCTCGCCCGTGAGCCCCTTCCACGACAAGAGCCGCAAGTGCCCGACGCGTGACGTGGCCAAGGCCAAGAAGCTCCTCGCTGACGCGGGTCTTCCAAACGGCTACAGCTTCGAGATGGTCATCATCAACGACCCGCAGCAGCGGCGGGCCGGCGAGGTCATCCAGGGGATGGTCAAAGAGGCGGGCTTCAACATCAGCCTCAAGCCCTCCGAGTTCGCCTCGGCGCTCAACGACAATGACGCCGGCAAGGACCAGGCCTTTCTCATTGGGTGGAGCGGCCGGGTGGACCCGGACGCGAACATCTTCCAGTTCCATACCTGCGGGGCCACCCTCAACACGACGCAATCATGCGACGAGGGCGTGGACGCGATCCTGAATCGGGCACGCGAGGTCAGCGACCTGGCGCAGCGCATCTCCCTGTACCGGCAGGCCGTCGACAAGTTCGCCTTCGGCCGTCGCAATATCCTGTACCTCTATCACGCCAACTACATCGTCTCGCACTCGAAGAGCCTCAAGGGATACAAGGCCGTGCCCGACGGCCTCATTCGCATCAAGGGCGTCTCCTGGCAGTAGCTGGATCGGGGCGGCCGGCGTTGCACCGAGCGGGTGCCGCTCCGGCCGCCTGACGCGCCGTGCTCGACTACCTGATCCAGCGCCTCGCGATCTCGGCGGTCACCCTCGCCGTGATCAGCATGATCGTCTTCACCGGCGTGCGCCTCATCCCGGGCGATCCCGCGCGCGTGATGGCGGGCACCGAGGCGGATGCGGCGGGCCTCGAGGAGATCCGCCAGAAGTACGGTCTCAACGACTCGATCCCCGTGCAGTATCTCCGCTGGGTCGGCCTCGCCATCCGCGGCGACCTGGGCGAGTCCATTCGCACGCGGGAGACCGTGACCAAGACGGTGGGGAGAAAGCTGCCCATCACCATGGAGCTGGCCTGCCTGTCGATCCTGGTCGCCCTCACCATCGCCATTCCCGTGGGTGTCCTCTCCGCCGTGCGACGCAATACCGTCTGGGACTATCTGGCCAATGGGTTGTCGCTCTGCGGCCTCTCCGTCCCGAGCTTCTGGCTGGGCATCATGCTCATCCTGTTCTTCTCGGTGCGCCTCGGATGGCTGCCGGCCTCGGGGTTCGTGCCCTTCGTGGAGAATCCCGTGGGGAATCTCACGCGCATGCTCATGCCCGCCTTCGTCCTCGGCAGCACGCTGGCCGCCGTGCTCATGCGCCAGACGCGCAACAGCATGATCGAGGTGTTGACCGCGGACTACATCCGGACCGCCTACAGCAAGGGGCTGGCGGGACGCGCGGTCATCTTCCGCCACGCCATCCGCAACGGGCTCATCCCCGTGGTCACCATTCTCGGCTTGCAGATGGGCGCCTTGATGGGCGGGGCCGTGGTGACCGAGCAGATCTTCGTGGTGCCGGGATTCGGCCGGCTCATCGTGGAATCGGTCTTCACGCGAGACTATCCGCTCGTCCAGGGTGTCGTGCTGATCACGGCGAGCGCCTACGTCCTCATCAATCTGCTCGTGGACGTGTCGTACTCGCTGCTGAACCCGCGCATCCGCATCAAGGGAGCGGTGAATGCGCGGTGACGGGACGGCGGTGGCCGCTCCCCTCCCCGCCGTCGGCGCCGGGGCCGCGACGACGGCGCTCCAGCGAGCCTGGCGCCGCGCGGCGCGGCGTCCGCCCGCCCTGGCCGGAGCCACGGTGGTCCTGCTCTACGTGCTGCTCGCCCTCGGCGCGCCCTGGATTGCTCCCGCCGATCCCCTGCACACCGACTGGAGCCAGATCCGCAAGGCCCCGAGCGCCGCGCATCCGCTGGGGACGGACGATCTGGGTCGCGACGTGCTCTCGCGCGTGATCTGGGGCACCCGCATCTCGATGCAGGCGGGCGTCTTCTCCATCCTTCTCGCCATCGTGGTCGGCGTACCCGCCGGTCTGGTGGCCGGCTACTATCGCGGGGCGTTCGACCAGCTCATCATGCGGCTCACCGATGCCTGGCTCTCCTTCCCTTTCCTCATCCTGGCCATCGGCCTCGTGACGATCCTGGGCCCGTCCCTCACGAACGCCACGCTGGCCATCGGCGTGGCGGCGACGCCGACCTATATTCGCCTCACCCGCGGCCTGGTCCTCGGAAGCCGCGAAGAAGACTTCGTGCAGGGGGCGAGAGCGCTCGGGGCCGGTGACCTGCGCGTGATGGGTCGGCACATCCTGCCCAACATCGCGAGCGCGCTCCTCGTGCAGGCCACCGTGTCGATCCCGGGCGCCATCATCGCCGAGGCCATCCTTTCCTTCCTCGGCCTGGGTGTCCAGCCGCCCAGCCCGAGCTGGGGCACCATGCTCAATGCCGCGCAGCAGTTCCTCGAGACCGCGCCGTGGATGGCCTGGTGGCCCGGGCTGGCGATCTTCTCCCTCACCCTATCCTTCAACCTGGCGGGCGACGGCCTGCGTGACTGGCTGGATCCGAAGGACTACTGAGGCGGGTGAGCTACTCGGTCGCTAAGCAAAGATCTCGTCGACAGCAAGGTGAAGGTCTGGGAAGGCCGAAGGAGTGACCGACTCGGGTCTGGGGAATTGCTCCGCTGTCGCGTAGGCTGAACCTGTAGGCTTCTTGTAGACTTCGAGAATCTCGTCACGGATGTTCACGATCCAGTACTCATTGATCCCCGCACGGGCGTAGATGGGTAGCTTGAGTTCACGGTCACGGCGCAGGGAGCTGTCGGAAACTTCTACGAGCAAGAGCACATCCTCCGGCTCGGCATATCTGTCCCGATATTTTCGAGGATGAGGGCGCAAGACAACAATATCGGGTGCCGGAGCAGATTTGGTCGAAAGCCGAATCGTTCCCCCTGGCAAGATGAAGCCGCGCAACCTGATTCCGAGCACGAGCAGACGATTCAGGATCGCCGTGGACGCGTTGTGGTTGGGAGCACGCGGAGGCATCTCGAGGATCTCACCCTCAATGAGCTCGACCCGGTCGTCGGCGGCCAGGATGCCGGCCTCGATCATCTGGAAATACTCGTCCGCCGTGAACAGTCGCCGCACCACGTCCACGCTCATGGCCGTCCTCCATTCAGGGAGCCTAGACGCTCCCCGAGTCTCCCATTAGCGCCCGCAATAGGATACACCGACGGCGCCGCAGCTATGGATGCGCCGCAGACGGCTTGCGTCGCTGCGGGAAGCAGCACCTATTAGCCTGGATTATCGCGAACACCTGACCCCCTCACCCTGCCCTCTCCCCCAAAGGGGGAGAGGGATGAGAATGGAGAGAACGGCGTGGCGAGAGTGTTCTCATCCCGCCTCGACGAGTCGATGAATGCGCTGGCCCGGGTGAGCCATCGCTTCCCCGTGCTCGCGGAGGGTCGCCTCGCGCGCGGCTACGCCGGCTGCTTCGACGTCACGCCCGACTGGCACCCCATCCTGGACCGCGTGGGCCCCGAGGGGAGCTTCGTCGCGGCGGGTTTCTCCGGCCACGGCTTCAAGCTCTCCCCCGCCGTAGGCCACATGATGGCCGCCCTCGTCGCCGAGGGGCCGGGCGCGCATCCAGATCTCGACACCTTCCGGCTCTCGCGTTTCGCCGAGGGCAAGCCCATCCGCGGCACCTACGGCGACTGGCTCATGTGCTGAGCGGCCCGCCCGCGCTCACGACCAGACGTCGCGCGGGAGCTTCGTGTGTCGCCGCCGCAGATCCACGAGCGCGCTTCAGAAGGCGCGCCGGTGAGAGAACGTGATCTCCTCGCTGGTGATGAATTCGAGCAACACGGCCTGCCCGTCCGCGTTCATCTTCCGGGCGCGCTCGATCGCCGCGGCGATCTCGGCGGGCTTCTCCACGCGCTCGGCATAGCCGCCCATCGCGCGGCCCATGTCCGCGTAGTTCCCGCCGATGTCCCGCGTGCGGTAGCGGTCGTGCGAGACGACCAGCGCGTGCCGCTCGATGGCCATCGCGGAGTTGTTCAGGACGATGGTGGTGATGGGGATGCCGCAGCGGACGGCCGTTTCGAAATCGAGGCCCGTCATGCCGAACGCGGCGTCACCCATGAAGTTCACGCAGAACTTGTCGGGCGCCGCGAGCTTGGCGCCCATGATCAGGCCCAGCCCCGTGCCGAGGGCGTGCGACTTGCCCCAGCCCATGTAGCCCCGTGGCGCCGTGGCGCAGTAGAAGGGGACGAGCTGATTCCGTGGGCTGCCGGAATCGTGCGTCACGATCGCGGCGCGCGGATCGATGGTCTGCATGAACTCCCAGATCACGCGATACGGCGTGATGGGGACCTCGTCCGACGTGAGCTTGGGCATCCACTCCTGCAGCCACGCCGCCCGGGCCGCTTGCACCTCGCCCGCCACCGCGCCGGCGTCCCCTCGTCGAGCACCGAGGACATCGGTGACGGCGTCGATGAACTGGCGCAGGACGAGCCTGGCATCCCCCAGGATCGGATGATCCGCTGGGTAGTTCTTGTTGAGGTCACGCTCGTCGTTGGTGGCATGGATGAGGACCTTGCCGGCCGGAATGTTGGTGGCCATGCCGTGGCGCGTGAAGCTGCACCCGATGCCGAAGACGACGTCCGCCCGCGGCAGGAACTGGTAGACGGGCCCCGACATGACGCCGCCGCCGCCCGTCCCGAGCGACAGCGGGTGGTTCTCGGGAAAGGCACTCTTGCC
>DASYTI010000109.1 GCA_036002485.1 Candidatus Methylomirabilota bacterium
CACGTTTCAGAACATCGCCCTGTTCAACGGGATGAGCGTGGTGGACAACCTCATGCTCGGCCGGCACATCCACATGAAGAGCGGGATTTTCCGGTCCGTGCTCTACTGGGGCCCGGCCCGGCGCGAGGAGGTCGAGCACCGCCGGGCGGTGGAGGACATCATCGACTTCCTGGAAATCCAGGCCATTCGCAAGCAGCCCGTGGCTTCGCTCCCCTACGGGCTCCGGAAGCGGGTGGAGCTGGGGCGCGCGCTCGCCCTGCGCCCGAAGGTGCTGCTGCTCGACGAGCCGATGGGGGGAACGAACCACGAAGAGAAGGAAGACATGGCGCGGTTCATCCTCGACGTCAACGACGAGTGGGGCACCACTATCATGCTGATCGAGCACGACATGGGTGTGGTGATGGATCTCTCCCAGCGCGTGGTGGTGCTCGACCTGGGCCAGAAGATCGCCGAGGGCACGCCCGCCGAGGTCAAGGCGCACCCGGCGGTGATCAAAGCCTATCTCGGCAGCAAGTCCGTGGCCTGAGAGGAGGCCGACATGGTCGAGCAGACGCTGCCGCAGTTCCTGGCGCGCAATGCCCGAGAGTTTCCGCAGGACCCCGCCCTGCGGGAGAAGGACCGCGGCATCTGGCAGCAGTGGACCTGGGCCGAGTACCTGGTCCACGTGCGGTCGATCGCCCTCGGCCTCGTGAGCCTCGGCTTCGAGCGCGGCGACAAGCTCGCGCTCCTGTCCGACAACCGCCCTCAGCTCTATGCCGCCATGCTGGCCGCGCAGGCAGCGGGGGGAGTGCCAGTGCCCCTCTATCAGGACTCCATCGCACGGGAGCTGGAGTTCGTCATCGACCACGCGGATGCGACCATCGTGTATGCCGAAGACCAGGAGCAAGTGGACAAGCTCCTCGCTCTCCGGGACAGGCTGCCGAAGGTCAGGAAGGTGATCTACGACGACCCCAAGGGGATGCGCCACTATAGTGATCCCCTCCTCGTGAGCCTCGTCGAGCTGGAGGCGGCCGGGGCCAAGCTCGCGGCGGAGCGGCCCGGCCTCTTCGACGAGCTGGTGGCAAAGGGCAAGGGCGCGGACGTGGCGCTCTTCTGCTACACCTCCGGGACCACGGGGCTGCCCAAGGGCGCCATGGTGTCCCACGACAATCTCGTCCACTCCATCCGGGGCATCCTCGATCTGGAGCGCTACAAGCGCGGGGACGAGGTGCTCGCCTACCTTCCGGCCGCCTGGATCGGCGACACATTCTGGTCGCTGGCGGGAGCGCTGATGGTGGGCTTCACGGTGAATTGCCCGGAGCGCCCGGAAACTGTCCTCGACAACCTCAAGGAGATAGGCCCCCAGGTCCTGGTGGCGCCTCCGCGCATCTGGGAAAACCTGGTCTCGCTCGTCCAGGTCAAGATGGGGGACGCCACGTGGTTGAAGCGCATGGTCTACCGGTGGCTCATGCCCGCCGGCGAGGAGGCCGCCCGCCTGGAAATGGACAAGCAGCCGCTAGGGCTGCGCCTCCGGGTGCTCCGCGCCCTCGGCGAATTTTTCGTCTTTGCGCCGCTGCGCGACCATCTGGGCTTCCGGCGTACCCGCTATGCCTACACGGGGGGCGCTCCCCTCGGCCCGGAGATCTTCCTCTTCTTCCGGACCATCGGCATCAACCTCAAGCAGGTCTACGGCCAGACCGAGATCACGGGGGTCTCGTGCGTCCAGCGCGACGGCGACATCAAGCTCGGCACGGTGGGCAAGCCGTTCCCCAACACCGAGGTGAAGCTTACCGAGGCGGGCGAGGTGATCAGCCGGAGCGCGGGCGTCTTCCTCGGCTACTACAAGAACCCGGAGGCGACGGCAGCCACCATCAGAGATGGCTGGCTGTACTCCGGCGACGCCGCCATCTTCGACCAGGACGGCCACCTCATCGTCATCGACCGGGCCAAGGACGTGACGGCCCTCGCCGACGGGACCAAGTTCGCTCCCCAGTACCTCGAGAACAAGCTCAAGTTCAGCCCGTACATCAAGGAGGCGGTCGCGGTGGGCCAGGACCGGCCCTACGTGGCCGCCATGGTCAATATCGACATGGAGAACGTGGGGAAGTGGGCGGAGCGGCGTCAGATCGCCTACACGACCTATACCGACCTTGCCCAGAAGGCGGAGGTCTACGACCTGATCGCGCAGGAGGTGGAGCGCGTCAACCGCGACCTCCCGGAGACGACCCGCATCCGCAAGTACGTGCTGCTCCACAAGGAGCTGGACGCGGACGACGAAGAGATCACGCGGACGCGCAAGGTGCGCCGGGGCTTCGTGGCCAAGAAGTACGCGGACATCATCGAGGCGCTGTTCTCCGAGCGGTCGTCGGTGGCCATCAGCACGGTCATCACCTATCAGGACGGGCGGCAGGCGCAGCTCCAGACCGACCTCGCCATCCGCACGGTCGGAACCACTGCCCGCGAGCTGGCCGCGGTCTAGGGGTCTACGAAATGCGGTCGCGATCTGTTTGTCTCGAGCGCCGGCTCCGCCGGCGCAACCCGATTCTGGGGGAGGCTCGGAGGGGGCCGTCGAGGCCCCCTTCGATGAACTAGACCATGGGATTTTTTCTCGATCTCACCATCAACGGTCTCATGATCGGCTCGATGTACGCTCTGGTCGCGTTGGGCTTCGTGCTGATCTACAAGGCCACCAGCGTGGTGAACTTCGCTCAGGGCGAGCTGGTGATGTTCGGGGGCTACATCGCGGCGGCCCTGGTGACCCTCTACCACCTGCCGCTGGTGGTGGGCGTCCCGCTCCTGCTCGGAGCCATGGTGCTCCTGGGCTTCGCCGTCGAGCGGGGCGTGCTCCGGCCCCTGGTCGGCCGGAACGTGATCTCGGTGGTGATGGTCACCATTGGCCTCGCCCAGGTCTTCCAGGGCTTGGCCGCCATGGTCTGGGGCGCCCAGACCATCAACATCGCGCTGCCGATCCGCCTGGACCCCTACCAGGTGGGGGAGGTCTTCATCTCGCCCATCAACGTCGTGGCGGCGGTGATCTCGGGGATGTTCCTGGTGGGCTTCGTCTACTTCTTCCGGAAGAGCCGCATGGGGATCGCCATGCGCGCGGTGGCCAACGACCAGCAGGCGGCCATGGCGGTCGGCATCAACGTGCGGCTGGTTTTCGCGGTGTCGTGGGCCATCGCCGGGCTGGCCGCGGGTATCGGCGGGGTCGTGTGGGGCAATATGCTTGGGGTGGACACGCACTTGGCCCTCGTGGGCCTCAAGGTCTTCCCGGCGGTGATTTTTGGCGGGCTTGACAGCGTGCCGGGCGCGGTGGTGGGCGGGCTCCTGATCGGCGCCATCGAGAGTGTGGCCGCCGGCTACGTCGACCCCTACGTCGGGGGCGGGACGAAGGACTTCTTTCCCTACGTGCTGATGATCGTGGCCCTGATGATCCGGCCCTACGGCTTCTTCGGGCGCGAGATCATCGAGCGGGTGTGAGGAACCCATGATCAACCGGGAGTGCGGCGTGTACCAGACGACCTACCAGAGCGACATGGCCCTCTACCCGGTGCCCCTGGCTCGGTACGCGTCCATCGGGTCGCTCGTGGTCCTGGCCCTGATCCCCGCGCTGCTCGACAGCCACAGCATGGCCCTGGTGAATCTCATCACCCTGGCGGCCATCGGGGCCATCGGGCTCAACATCCTGGTGGGATACACGGGGCAGGTCTCTCTGGGGCAGGGCGCCTTCATGATGGTGGGCTCCTACGCGGCGGCCATCGCCACCGCCCGCTACGGCGTACCGTTCTGGCTGGGCCTCCCCCTCGGCGGCGCGGTGGCGGCGGTGGTGGGAGCCTTCTTCGGCATCCCGTCGCTGCGGATCAAGGGCCTCTACCTCGCCATCGCCACCCTGGCCGCCCAGTTCATCATCGAGTGGGGGATCAACCACTCGACCTGGATCAGCGGGGGTGCCCAGTCGACCATCTACATCCCGACGCCCACCTTCCTCGGCTGGGAGATCAACACGGAGTTCCGACGGTACTACATGATCCTCCCGGTGGCCGTCATCGCCTACGTGGCCGCGCTGAATCTGGTGCGGACCCGCGTCGGGCGCGCCTTCATCGCCGTCCGGGATCGCGATGTGGCCGCGGAGATCATCGGCGTCAGCGTCTTCAAGTACAAGCTCCTGGCTTTCGCCGTCAGCTCCTTCTACGCCGGGGTGGCCGGGGCGCTGTGGACCTACTACCTCAAGATCGCCAACTACGAGCACTTCACCCTGGTGACGTCGGTCCAGTACTTGGCCATGATCATCATCGGCGGGCTTGGCAGCGTCCTCGGCTCGGTGTTCGGCGCCGTCTTCATCACCCTGCTCCCCATCGTGCTCGTCTACGTGGTGGAGGGGCTGGCCAGCCTCTTCGGCTTCCAGTATGCTGCCATCGCCGACTTCCTGGCGAACCTCCGGCTCATCATCTTCGGGGCGCTCATCATCCTGTTCCTGGCTATCGAGCCCGAGGGGCTCTATCGCCTCTGGGGCAACGTCAGGCGGTACTTCCGCCTGTGGCCGTATTCGTACTGAGAACGACGTGACTACCACTCAAGAGGAGGGGAATATGAGACTGAGAATCGGGCTTATCGTCATCCTGACCGTCGCGCTCGCGACAGGTCTGGCCGGGCCGGCGACGGCGGACCACACCATCAAGATCGGAGGGCAGTGCGACCGCACGGGCGCGACAAAGCTCGTGGGCGTGGAGATCTGTCCGGGCATCGCCGACTACGTCAAGCTCGTCAACAAGAAGGGCGGAGTCCTCGGTCACAAGCTCGAGTACACGGAGATCGAGCACGGCTACCTGGTGGACCGCGGCGTGGAGGCCTACGAGCGCCTCAAGCGGGACGGCGCGGTGGCGGTGTTCGATTACGGCACGCCCATCGTCTACGCGCTGACGCCGCGTCACATGGAGGACAAGATTCCGGCCATCACGCCCGGCTTCGGGCGCGCCGACTCCACCGACGGAACGGTGTGGCCGTACATCTTCCCGATGGCGGCCTCGTACTGGTCGCAGGCCGGCGCCGCCATGGAGTACATCAAGCAGAAGGGCGGCAAGCGCGGCACCAAGGTCGCCTACCTGTACTTCGACAACCCCGCGGGCCGTGAGGGGATTCCGATCATGGAGGCAGTCGCGGCGAAGGAAGGCTACCAGCTCCGCCTGTTCGCGGTGCCTTCGCCCGGGCTCGAGATGGGACCTCAGGTGATCGACATCACCAGGCGCTTCAAGGCCGACTGGGTGGTGGGGCATCTCTTCGGGCGGTCGCCGTCGGTTTCCATCAAGGAGCTGAGGAAGGCGGGCTTCCCGATGGACCACGTGGTCAGCTTCGTCTGGGGCGCGGGCGAGGCGGACATCGAGGCGGCGGGCTGGGACCTGGCCCAAGGCTACCTCGGCATGCAGTTCACCTCGCCCGGCCGCAGTCTTCCGGTGATCCAGGAGATCATCAAGATGTTCCGGGACGAGGGCAAGGAAGTCCCCGCCTACGTGGGGGGCGTCTATTACAGCCGCGGCGTGCTCAACGCGGCGGTAGTCGTGGAGGGCATCCGGCTCGCCATCCAGAATTTTGGTCTGCCCGTGACGGGCGAAAAGGTCAAGAAGGGCTACGAGCTGATGAAAAACTTCGACCTCGGGGGGTTCCTGCCTCCGATGACGGTCACCCCCACCGACCACGAGGGCGGCGGCTGGGTGCGGCTCTACCAGGTCAAGGGCAAGGAGTGGGTGCCGGCGACCGACTGGTACCGGGGCTACCGCGAGGAGGTCATGGCCCAGGTCAAGAAGGTGAACGACGTCCACAAGGCGGCGGCGAAGAAGTAGCGGGATGCTCCGGCTCAACAGCGTCGAGGTGGTCTACGATCGCGTCATCCTCGTCCTCAAGGGGATCTCCCTCGAGGTGCCGGAGCAGCGCATCGTGACCCTGCTCGGGTCCAACGGGGCCGGCAAGAGCACCACGCTCAAGGCCATCTCCGGCCTCCTCAAGCCCGAGCGGGGGGAGATCATCACCGGCTCGGTGGAGCTCGGCGGGCAGCGGATCGATCATCACCAGCCCGAGGACATTGTCCGTCTCGGCGTCACGCAGGTCATGGAGGGCCGCCGCGTGTTCGACGACCTGACCACCGAGGAGAACCTCGTGGCCGGGGCCCACACGCGGCGCGCCGCGATGTCCGACATCCGACGGGACATCGAGGCGGTGTACGGGTACTTCCCTCGGCTCGCCCAGCGGCGCTCGCTCAAGGCGGGCTATCTCTCCGGAGGAGAGCAGCAGATGCTGGCCATAGGCCGGGCCCTCATGGCCCGGCCGAAGGTCATGCTCCTCGACGAGCCCTCGCTGGGGCTCGCCCCCCTCCTCGTCGACGAGATCTTCGAGATCATCCAGCGCCTGAACCGCGAGGAGAAGCTCACGGTGCTCCTGGTGGAGCAGAACGCGGCGATGGCGCTCACTATCGCCGAGCACGGCTATGTCATGGAGAATGGGCGCATCGTGCTCGACGGGCCGGCGGCGTCGCTGCGCGAGAACGCGGATGTCAGGGAGTTCTACCTGGGGCTCACGGAGGTCGGCGCCCGGAAGTCTTATCGGGACTTCAGGCACTACCGGCGGCGAAAGCGTTGGCTGAGTTAGGCGTTGGCTGAGTTAACTGTTCGAGGAAAGGAGGCCGGACGGCCATGACGCGAGGCTCTCGGATCTACAGGTCGCTGTCGCTCCTGCTTCTCTCCGGGATCGTGTCGGCGTGCGCCACCACGGAGCCGGCGCCGTCCCTCTACCAGCGGCTCACGGTGATCGATGCCACGGGCACGCCACAGGGGGGTCGCGCGGCCATCGCCCTCATGGTGGACGACTTCGTCGCGAACCTCGTCGCCGACCCCCGGGTGAACAAGCGGTTCACGTCGCTGCAGCCCGCGGCGGTGACGAAGCTCAAGTCCGACCTGGCCGATCAGATCTGCGAGGCGACCGGAGGCCCCTGCTCCTACCTCGGCCGTGACATGAAGACGACGCACACGGGCATGGGGATCACCGAGGCCGAGTGGAACGCCACGGTCGAGGATTTGGTCAAAGCCCTGGACAAGCACAAGATCGGCGCCAAGGAGAAGAGCGAGCTGCTCGGCATCCTGGGTCCGATGAAGGGCGAGATCGTCGGGCGGTGAGAAGCGGCTGAACCCCCCACATGAGCGTGCACGGATTCACCGTCTATGACGTGATCGAGCGGGGCGCGTCGCTGTTCGGCGACGCTCCCGCCGTCATCCAGAACGAGCGCTCGCTGTCGTTCCGGGAGTTCAAGGACCGCGTCGACGCCCTGGCGGCGGGGCTGGCGGGCCTGGGCATGACCAAGGGTGACCGTATCTGCGTGCTCGCCCAGAACGATGTCGCCTACCTCACGCTGTATGGCGCCTGCGCGCGCCAGGGCGTCATCGCCTATCCCATCAACTGGCGGCTGACCGGGGAGGAAGTGGAGCGCGTGGTGGAGCGCGCGGCGCCGAAGATGATGGTGGTTGATGGCTCCACCCTCGGCGTGGTCGCGGGCTGGCCGGAGAGCAAGAAGGCCATTGAGCACTGGTACCAGTTTGGCGGTTCCGGCGGCGCGGGCTTGAAGCCGTTTGACTCGATCGCCGGTGGGGCGAGGGTTACGGCACCGGCCGACGTCTCTCCCGCCGATCCGTTCGCCGTGATCTCCACGGCGGCCGTGGACGTGATCCCGCGCGGGGCCGTGCTCACCCACGCCAACGTGGTCACGGCCAATCTGACGGCCATGGCCTGCCTCGGCCTGTCGGCCACGGATCACTATCTTCTCGCCCTCCCTCTCTTCCACATCACGGGGCTCGGCATGGCCCTGGCCCACATGCACGCAGGCGCCACCAATGTGGTGGTGCCGCGCTTCGACGCCGAGGAAGCGGTACGACTCATCGACCGCCACCGCATCACCCACATCTCGGACTTTCCCCCCGTCCTCGCCAACCTGCTCGACGCGGCCAAGAAGCTGGGCAGGGGATTGCCGAGCTTGAAGCATGTCTCCGGCCTGGACGCGCCGCCGACCATCCAGCGCCTGCACGAGGAAACCCGAGCGCAGTTCTGGACCGGCTTCGGGCAATCGGAGACGAGCGGATTCGTCAGCCTCCAGCGGGTGGCAGACCGGCCCGGGGCCGCCGGGAAGCCGGTGCCCCTGTGCCAGATCAAGGTGGTGGACGACTACGACCGAGAGGTTCCCGTGGGCACGCCGGGCGAGATTGTCGTGCGGGGCCCGCTCGTCTTCCAGGGCTACTTCGACCAGCCGGACGTCACGGCCTATACGTTTCGTAATGGTTGGCATCACACGGGGGATGTGGGACGGTTCGACGCCGACGGATACCTCCACTACGTCAGGCGCAAGCCCGAGAAGGAGCTGATCAAGCCCGGCGGGGAGAACGTGTACCCGGCGGAAGTCGAGACGGTCATCATGCAGATGGACGGGGTGAGCGGGGTATGCGTGTACGGCATCCCGGATGCCCGGTGGGGCGAGGCGATCAAGGCCGTGGTCGAGGTGAAGAGGGCGGGCCAGTACAGCGCCCAGCAGGTCAGCGACTTCGTGGCCTCGAAGATCGCCCGCTTCAAGCGCCCGCACGTGGTGGTTTTCGCCGATGCCCTCGCGCGTACGGCCGACGGCAGCGTCGATCGGGAGGCCGTCAAATCCAAATGGGGCAGCGGGGCGTGAAGGTCTTTCCATGAAAGTGTTCAACGAACAACACGAAATGTTGAGTGGAAGGGGGTCTCGGCGACCCCCTCCCAGGCCCTCCCCCAGAACGACAGGATTGCTCCGGCAAAGCCGGCGCTCGAACATCGACCGAGTCGGGAGCAGGAACGTTTGAATGGCGACGAGATGAGAGTCTTCAACGAACAGCACGAAATGTTCCGCCGGGCCGTCCGAGCCTTCGTCGAGAAGGAAGTCGCGCCTCATGTGGACGAATGGGAGGAAGCCGGGCAGATCCCGAAGTCGATCTGGCCGCGCATGGGCGAGCTGGGCTTCCTGGGCGTGGAGTACGACGAGAAGTACGGTGGGGCGGGCGCCGATATCCAGACCACCATGGTCCTCTGCGAGGAGATGGTCCGCTCGCGCTCCGCCTCGCTCGCCATGGCCGTGGGCGTGCACACCGACATGGCCTCGCCCCATCTGTACTGGACGGGCAGCGAGGCGCTCAAGGAGAGGTACCTGCCCGACATCTGCAGGGGCCGGGCCCTCTGCTGTATCGCCGTCACGGAGCCGGGCGGGGGATCGGACGTGGCGGCCATCAAGACGCGGGCCGTCCGGGACGGCGACCACTACGTCCTGAACGGTTCCAAGATGTTCATCACCAACGGCGTCATGGCCGACCTCTACTTCGTGGCCGCCCGCCTCGAGCAGGGAAGCCGCGAGCAGCGCGACGATCGACGGAAGCGGCATTCGGGCATCTCGATGTTCCTGGTGGAGCGCGGTACCCACGGCTTCACGGTCAGCCGCAAGCTCGACAAGATGGGCATGCGCGCCTCAGATACGGCGGAGCTGGCCTTTCAGGACATGCGCGTCCCCGCGGAGAACTTGCTGGGACGCGAGGGCGTGGGCTTCTACGAGGTGATGCGCGTCTTCCAGCGGGAGCGGCTGGTGGCGGGGCTTCACGCCACCGCGGGCTGCGGGCGAGCCCTCGAGGACACCATTGCTTATGTGCAGGAGCGCCACGCCTTCGACGGCCCCCTGTCGGAGAAACAGGTGATCCGCCACAAGCTGGCGGACCTGGCCACCCTGATCGAGGCGGGCCGCTGGCTGACCTATGCGGCCTGCTTGAAGTTCGCCGCGGGCGAGGATGTGGTGAAGGAGATCTCCATGGTCAAGCTCTTCACCGCGGACATGGCCCAGAAGGTCGCCTATGATTGCGTCCAGCTCCACGGCGGCTATGGCTACATGCGCGAGTATGCGGTCGAGCGCTTTTTCCGAGACATGCGCCTCATGACCATCGGGGGCGGCACCTCCGAGATCATGAAGGAGATCATCGCCAAGCAGATGGAGATCTAGCTCGCCCGGCCTCTCCGGCCAAGCCCTTTCCGGTCGAGGAGAGGGGACCCACCATGGATCTCGTGGCCATCGGCCATGTCACGTTTGACGAGACGCCCTCCGGGGTGAGGCCCGGCGGCTCCGCCTACTACGTCGCCCTCACCGCCCAGCGGCTCGGCCTCGAGGTCGGGGTGCTCACCTCCATCGCGCCCGATTTCCCCCGCGACGTCTTCCCCGCCGGAATCCATATCGCCAATGTGAGCACCGAGCGAACGACCCGCTATCGGGTAGGGGGGTCGAGCGGCTCGCGCACGCTGACCCTGCTCTCGCGCGCCGAGGACATCGAGGTGCAGCATATTCCGCACGACTGGACGAGCGCATCGCTCGGGGTCCTCTGCCCCGTCGCCGGCGAGGTCGACCCCGCCCTGGTCGGCGTCTTCGACGATGCCTCGCTGGCCGTGCTGCCCCAGGGCTGGATGCGCGCGCGCGGCAAGGGCGGTGTCGTGATCCCGCAGCCATGGGAGGATGCCGACGATGTCCTGCCCATGATCCAGCTCCTCGTGCTGAGCGAGGAGGACGTGCCGGGCTCGGAAGAGACGGCCGTGAAGTGGTTCCAGCAGGTGCCCCTCGGCGCGATCACGCGCGCCCGCCGCGGGGCCACCCTCTACGTCAATGGCGAGCCCTACCACGTGGAGGCGGATCGGGCGAACGAGATCGATCCCACGGGGGCGGGAGACGTGTTCGCCACCACGCTCTTCATCGAATACCAGCGGGTCGGAGATGCCTGGGACGCCGCCGCCGCCGCGGCCTGCGCGGGCGCGGCGGTCGTCGAGGGGACAGGAGCGTCCACGCTGCTCGATCGCGCGGGGCTCGCCGCGCGCGTCGCCGCCTATCAGCGCCGCTTCGCCGGGTGAGCGGGGGTCGAGCTTGCCCGCTCATGGCGGGGCGACTACACTGTGCCTGATGGCTGATCGGCGGATCCGGATCACGGCAGGGGCGACCGTAGCCGACGCGCTACTCGATGACTCCGACACGGCCGACCTGATCTGGAGGGCGCTGCCGCTCTCCGTGGCCGGCGAGACCTGGGGAGACGAGATTTACTTCTCGATTCCCGTCAAGGCCAAGCCCGAGAAGCCCCGCGAGACGGTGGACGTGGGCGATCTCGGCTACTGGCCTCCCGGCTCGGCCTTCTGCATCTTCTTCGGGCCCACGCCGTCGAGTCGGGGCGCCGAGATCCGGCCGGCCAGCCCCGTGAATGTCTTTGGCAAGGTCGTGGGCGATGCCACCATCTTCAAGAAGGTCCGTGCCGGGACCAGGGTTCAGGTCGAGCGGGCCGGCGAGGCTCCCAAATAGGACGAGGTCTCCCCAGAGGAGGTTTTCATGAAGATCTTTCTCGATACCGCCAATGTGACCGAGCTGCGCGAGGGCGTGGCCATGGGCCTCGTGGACGGCTGCACCACCAACCCCTCGCTCATCGCCAAGGAGAAGCGTCCCTTCCGGCCGCTGATCGAGGAGATCTGCTCCATCGTCGCGCCCGGAGACGTGAGCCTCGAGGTGGTGGCCACGGACTTCGACGGCATGATCAAGGAAGGCAAGGAGCTGGCGCAGGTGGCGCCGAATGCCGTGGTCAAGTGCCCGCTGACCAAGGATGGGTTGAAAGCGGTCAAGCATCTGACCGGCGAGGGGATCCGAGTCAATCAGACCCTTTGTTTCTCGGCGCCCCAGGCCCTACTCTCGGCCAAGGCAGGGGCGGTTTATATCAGCCCCTTCCTCGGTCGTCTCGATGACATCGGCGCGGTCGGCATGGATCTCATCCGCGACATCTGCGAGATCTACCGGAACTACGGGTTCAAGACCCAGGTGCTGGCGGCCTCGATCCGCAACCCGCTCCACGTGATCGACGCCGCCAAGGCGGGAGCGCACGTGGCCACCATGCCCTTCGCGGTCCTCGAGATGCTCATGAAGCACCCGCTCACGGATATCGGGCTCAAGAAGTTCCTGGACGACTGGAACAAGTCCGGCGCCAAGATCTAGCTCTCTCTCGCGAGGTCGCAAGCTCTTCCGCGGTGCCGGCCGACGGCGGGGGGCGGGCGTGCCGTCCTTAACCCAATAAACATGGTCCCTAGGGTGAAGGGGGGGACGCCCGCCCCCCGCCGTCGGCCTGACTTGTCGATGAGCCATCTCTCCCGTTCCACCCGTTTCCGGATGGGCCACGTATACGTTCCTGAGTGACTGTGATGGAGCACGACAAGAGACTGATGGGGCGGGTGGCGCGGGGCGACGAGACGGCCTTTACCGAGCTCGTCGGCCGCTACGGCGGGCGATTGCTCGGGGTGGCGCGGCGCCTCCTGGGGTCTCGGGCCGACGCCGAGGATGCCGTGCAGCGCGCTCTGCTCCAGTGCTATCTGGGCGCGGGGACTTACCGGGCCGAGTGGGCCGTGTCCACCTGGCTCTACCGGATCTTGACCAATGTCTGCGTGGACGAGCTGCGGCGGCGTACGCGCAGATCGGGGCAGCTCGAGCCGCCCGCCCGGCCGGATCCACCCGGGCACTACCTGGATCTGCACCGAGCCCTCGGCCGCGTGCCCACGGAGGCCCGAGTCCTCCTGGCTCTGCGCTACGCCGACGGGCTCTCGTATGGCGAGCTCGCGAGGATACGCGGCATCTCGATCAATACCGTGAAGAGCCAGCTCGCGCGAGGCAAGAGCCTGCTGCGCACGGCTCTCACCAAGGGAGGAGCGTCATGAAGCCTTCGCCCATCGACGAGATTCTCAAGCGGTACTTCCAGCCCGACGCGGAGCCCGGAGACCTGGCCAAGCAGGTTCTGCTCGCCGCGCGCGAATCGGCTCGGGAGAGCACCAAGCTGCTCGATCGCCTGGCCATCCAGGCGACCACGGACGGCGTCTCCCTGATCCGCGCCGAGCGGCTGGAGAAGCCGGCCACCGCGGGGGCGCGGCGCCTCGTCGAGCGCGCGCGGGAAGAGCTCCACGAGTATTTCCAGGGCAAGCGCGCGTTCTTCTCGGTGCCCGTGGACCTGTCGGAGACCCCGGATTTCCAGCGGCGCGTGCTCGAGGCGGCTCGCCGCATCCCCTTCGGCGAGGTCCGGCCTTATGCCTGGGTGGCGCAGCGGATCGGTCATCCCCGGGCCGTACGTGCCGTGGGCACCGCCCTCGGGCGCAACCCCGTGCCCTTCATCGTGCCCTGCCATCGCGTGCTGCAGTCGGGGGGCGGGATCGGCGGTTACCTCTTCGGCTCGGAGACGAAGAGCGGGCTCCTGGCCCTCGAGCGGACCACCCCCATCTACGAGGGCTGCACGAGCACGCACATCGTCTGTCGCGTCGGCTGCAGCTCCGGCCGGCGCATGCGTCCGGACAATCGGGTGGTCTTTGCCTCGGTCGAGGACGCCCGATCGATCGGCTACCGGCCCTGCAAAGTCTGCAAGCCGCCGCGTGCTGCGTGAGCCTCTCGATCGCCGAGCGGTTGGCCGGGTTCGACTGGGACGTGATCGGGTCCTCACTCGACGAGTGGGGATTCGCTCGCACGCCGACCTTGTTGACGGCCGAGGAGTGCGCGGCTCTGCGGGCCCTGTATGGCGACGACGCGCGATTCCGCAGCCGGGTCGACATGGCGCGCTACCGCTTCGGGATGGGAGAGTATAAGTACTTTGCGTCGCCGCTCCCCGCCGCCGTCGAGGAGCTCCGGCGTCACGCGTATCCACCCTTGGCCGCCGTGGGAAATCGCTGGGAGGCCGCGCTCGGGAGCCGAGCGCGCCACCCCGACACGCTGGCCGGCCTCGTCGCGCTCTGCGCGCGGCGGGGCCAGAAGAAGCCTACGCCCCTCCTCCTGCGTTATGACGCGGGCGGCTACAACTGTCTCCACCAGGACATCTACGGCGAGGTGGTCTTCCCCATCCAGCTCACGGTGCTGCTGAGCGAGCCCGGCAAGGATTTCCAGGGCGGCGAGTTCTTGCTTGTCGAGCAGCGGCCCCGCGCCCAGTCACGCGGCAGCGTGGCCCTGCTCGAGCAGGGCGAAGCGGTGATCTTCTCCACGCGATATCGGCCGGTCGCGGGCGCGCGCGGCGCCTATCGCGTGAACATGCGCCACGGCGTCAGCCGCCTGCTGAGTGGTGAGCGTTACACGCTAGGCGTCATCTTCCACAACGCGGCATAAGGTCTGCGTCGAGAAGCGCCGGGCGGGGCAGGGGCGCGTTCCCTCGTACGCTCAACCTCCTCGCCTCGCGCGCCACCTCGCTCGGGCGCCTCCGCCCCGCCCCCCATCCCCCGAGACGGGGGTCGCTCGCCGCCCTGCTGCGCAGGACGGCTCGGGGGGCGGAGGCGCCCTGCGCTTCGGGGCGCGCTACGGCTCGTCGGATTCGCTTCCGAGGGAACGCGCCCCTCCCCCACCCGGCTGCCCGCGCGGCCGCGCGCGACCGAACTACGTTTCGGTGAGGGGGCGGATGTCTTCGGCGAAGCGGTGGAGAAGGGTGAGGTGCTCGCCGAGGTCGCGCATGCGGGCCTCGAGGACGATGTGGCTCACGCCGACATCGGCGTAGCGGGCGATCTGCTCGGCGATGAAGGCGGGAGGACCCAGGAGGTTGACCCGGCCGTCCTGCCGCGGCTCGTCGCGGATGCCGTAGCCCGCGCGGACGGAGAAGACGAGGTCGGTGCCGAGACGGCCAAGCTTCTCGCACTCCTTGAAGACCTCGCGGATCTGCTCGCCCATCACCTCCGGGGCGGACCAGGCGGCGTGAAAGCCGTCGCCGAAGCGGGCGACGCGCCGGAAGGCGGCCGCCCCGCCGCCTCCGATCCAGAGCGGTGGGTAGGGTTTCTGGCGCGGCTTCGGGAAGCATCCGACGTCGTCGAAGCGGAAGAACTCACCGATGTGCTTGGAGCGCTCATCCGCCCAGCAGCGCTTCATGGCGTTGAGCGCCTCGTCGCTCCAGGCCCCCCGCCGCTCGAAGGGCACGCCGAAGACTTCGATCTCCTCCCGCATCCAGCCGACGCCCGCCCCCACGATGACGCGGCCGTCCGAGAGGTGGTCGAGGGTGGCGATGGTCTTGGCGAGGAGCACGGGGTGACGGTGCGGGAGCACGAGGACGGTGGTGCCGAGCCGCACGCGCTCGGTGACGGAGGCGACGAGGGCCAGCGCGGTGAGGGGCTCCAGGAAGGCGCCGGTGGGCGGAATGGGGAAGACGCCGGAGCGGTCGGAACCGTAGGGCGTCTTCTGCTCGAAGGGCAAGACCACGTGATCGGATACGAAGACCGACTCGAAGCCGAACCTCTCGGCCTCCCTGGCCACGCGGAGGAGATTGTCGCGAGTGGCGAGCGGACCGTAGCAGGGCAGGTGCCAGCCAAAGTCCACGGCGGCTAGTCCGCGGCCCGCGGGCGGATGTCCCGCGCGAAAGTCCTGAAGATACGCACCATGTCGTCGAGATCCCGGTAGCGCGCCTCCATCAGCACGTGGCTGACCCCGAGGGCCTTGAACTGGTGGAGATCCCCCACGATCTGCTCGGGCGTGCCCTGGAGCGCCCGGCGGTCCGGACCGCCGGGGCTGTCCCTGATGCTGAGGCCCGCCCGGAGCGTGATGGTCAAATCCTCGAAGCGCCGGGCCTGGGCCGCGCACTCCTGCTTGAGGAGGGTGATGCCCTCCTCCATGCCCTTCGCGGTCGGAAAGGCGGCATGCCAGCCATCGGCGAGCGCGACGATTCTCCGCAGGGCGGGCTTCGTGTGCCCGCCCATCCAGATGGGGATATCCCCGCGCGCGGGCTTGGGAAAGCAGCCGATGGCATCGAAGCCGAAGAAGCGGCCGTGGAAGCTGGTGCGCTCCTCCCGCCAGCTGGCGCGCATGATCCGGATCGCCTCGTCAGACCAGGCCCCGCGCGCGTCGAAGGGCGCGCCCAGGATCTCGATTTCCTCGCGCATCCAGCCCACGCCCGCGCCGAGGATGACGCGCCCTCCCGAGAGGTGATCGAGGGTGGCGAGCATCTTGGCCGCGAGCACGGGGTGACGGTGAGGGAGGACGAGGACGGTGGTGCCAAGCCGCGCCCTCTCGGTGACGCCCGCGACCAGGCTGAGGGCGGTCAGGGGCTCGAGAAAGGTCGAGTCGGGCGGGAGGGGAAACTGGCCGGTGGGGCTATAGGGATAGCGCGAGGTGATGGTATAGGGCACCACGACGTGATCGCTGGCCCACAGGCTGTCGTAGCCGAGCCGTTCCATCTCCCGTGCGAAGGCCAGCAGGTTCGCCCGGGTGGCCAGGGGGCCGAAGACGGGCAAATGACATCCGAATTCCACGTGAGCGGCTCCGCTTCTATTCCCGCTGCCCGCCCGAGGCGTACACGATCCGCTCGCCCAGCTCGTTGCCCGTGATCATGGCGCCGAGCCGGGAGCGCTGGATCTTGCCGCTCGAGGTCTTGGGGATGGTGCTCGGCTTGACGAGGAGCACGCGGGCGGGGCGGTGGCCGCGGCCCCGGTGAACGCGCTGGACGATCTCGCGCACGAGATGACTCAGCCGGTCCGTGTCCTCGGCGCCTTCGCGAACTTCCGCGACCACGTGGAGGCGCTGGCTGCCCGTGCGCTCGCTCTCGATGCCCACGGCGGCGGAGTAGCGCACGCCGGGAATGTGGTCCACGATCTCCTCCACGTCGGCGGGCACGAGGTTCTCGCCTCCCAGGATGATGAGGTCCTTGACGCGGCCCGTGATGAAGAGAAAGCCCTCGCGATCGAGGAAGCCGAGATCGCCCGTGCGCAGCCATCCGTCGGGCCCCAGCACCTGCCGGGTCGCCTCCGCGTTCCGGTAATACGCCTGCATGACGCCGGGGCTCTTGACGCTGATCTCCCCTTCGGTGCCGGCGGGCGCCTCCCCCGCCTCGGTGGTGATCTTGACGGAGACGCCGCGGCAGGGCGGCCCCACCGAGAGGAATTTGCCGGACGAGTCGAGACGTAGCGGCGTCTTGCGCGGCCAGATGGCCACGGCCAGGGTAGCTTCGGCGAGGCCATAGCAGGGGGTGATGAGATTCTCGACGCCGAACTTCTCCTCGAAGGCTTGGATGGTGCTGAGCCGCACGGGCTCGGCCCCGGAAAGCGCCTGCTTGAGGGACGAGAGGTCGATGCCCGAGGTGTCCCCGATATTCCGCACGCAGTTTCGATAGCCGAAATCCGGGGAGACCGTGAAGGTCGCGCGCACCTTGGTCACGAGCTCGAGCCAGACCCGCGGGTTCTTGAGATCGGGGGGCAGGAGCCAGAGGGGGGCCCCGATCGAAGGCGGCGTGAAGGCGCAGCCGATCAGCCCCATGTCGTGATAGAGGGGCAGCCACGACACGACGACATCGTCGCGGGTGAGCTGCGCGGCCTCGGCCATGAAGGCGACGGTCCGGGTGACATTGGCATGACTCAACACCACCCCGCGCGGGATGCCCGTGCTTCCCGACGTGTACTGAATGAAGGCCGTCTCATCCTCGGTGACCTCGGGAAAAGGAGGCGCGGGGTCGTCGACTTCGAGGTCTTGAGGCTCGAGGACGTGGCGGACATTGCTCGCCGCAGCCTGGCTCTCCTCGACACCTTTGCGGAACCAGCCGATGGTGGCGACGGCTTTGGCCTCGGAGTCCCGGAGCACATTGGCCGTGCCCTCCACGCCGAGCGTCGGGTAGATCGGCACGGGCACGGCGCCCATCCGGAGCAAGCCGAAGAAGGTGAAGAAGAATTCCTTGCAGGTGGGGTAGACGAGACAGACCTTGTCGCCTCGGTCGATCCCGGCCCGGCGCAGCCCGGCCGCGTAGCGGGCGCTCTCGTGCCAGAGCGCGCCATAGGTCACCGTCTCATCGTAGACGTGGAAATACGGAGCGTCCGGCTCCGCCGCAATCCTCTGCCCCAGAAGCTCCACGAGCGTGGTCGCCATCATCTCCTACTCGGGCCTCGCCTCGCGGCTTCGCCGCTCAGCTCGAACTGCCACCTCGGGCCTCGCCTCGCGGCTTCGCCGCTCAGCTCGAACTGCCACGGTTCGGCCATCCGGGATGTCCTCCGCGGTGAGGGCACCTCTATTGAAGTACGAGACGGCTAGCGATCGATCACGACGCGATCGAAGGTCTCGGCGAACACATAGCCCTTGCTCTTGCCGAGCTCGGCATTGCGCTCGCGGACGCGCTTCTCCATGCCCGCCACGTCCTTGATCTGGCTGACATGGCACAGGAGGGCCTTGATCTTGAGGTCGATGGTCTCCGAGATGTCGACCACGATCTCGGGATCGTCCCACCACATCATGTGCACTTCCTTGACCTTGTGCGGCTCCAGGCCCTGGGCCAGGAGCTCGGGAAAGGCCATGTAGTCACGCGCGAGCGGATAGACGCAGTCCAGGAGAATGTCAGCAGCCACCCGGTGATCACGGTGCGACACACCGAAATTCTTCGTACGGTTCGGGTTCTGGCAGATGATCAGGTCCGGCCGATGACGCCGGATGGCGCCCGTGACGGCCAGGCGCGTTTCCCTCGTGTTCTCGAGCTCGCAGTCGGGAAATCCGAGAAAGTCGATCGTCTCCACGCCCAGCACCCTGGCCGCGTTCCGCTGCTCCTCCTCACGGATCTTGACCAGCCGCTCCGGCGTCATGGTGCGGTCGCTCGAGCCCTTGTTGCCGTTGGTGAGAATGCAATAGGTGACGGTCTTGCCTTCGCGCGTGAGGGCGGCCACGGTGCCGCCCGCTCCGAACTCGGAGTCGTCGGGATGCGCCGTAACAACCAGGACATGTTGGATTCGCTCGGTCATGTTCTCTCCTGCAGGCGGCTGAAAAAGGCCCATCTGCTTCGTTGGCGCCCTCGGCCGCAGGTTCAACGTACAGAGAGTACGCCTCACCTGCGGATCCACTCAGCCCTCGTCTCGCGTCGACCGATGGCCGGAGCGTAACTCGAACTGCGGGGCGCCGCATCTGGACCTTTTTGAGCCGCCTGCGAGTTCTTGAGCACTCCTCGAGATCGGGTTCAGGGCCTCGGTCATTCTAACCCGATTCGCTATAATGCGGCCTGCCGTGAGACCCGCGCGCTCGGCCTTGCTCCTGCTCTTGCTGGCCGGCTTCCCGATCATCGCGGCACTCCCGTCGGACGCGGGGATGATCCGGGTGGCGGGAGTCTCTATTCTCTGGTGGTATGGCGCCTTCGTCGCCCCCGCGCTGGCGTGGCTGGTGGCGGTGGTGCTGCACCGTTGACCACGGCCCGCATCCTGGCCCTGTGGCTGACGCCGGTGGTGTGGCTTGCCGTGCCCACGCTTGTCGTGGAGGGTGGGCCCGACGGCGTCTGGGCCGGTCTTCTCTTCGTGGTGGCCCCGCTCCTCGTCCTGCGCACGAGAGGCGCGCGGGCGGTTCCCGGCGGCCGCGATACGCTCTTCCCTGTCGTGGCCCTGCTCCTCGTCGTCGGCCTCATGCTCTGGGCCAATCTCGCCCTCGCCGCCGATGCGGCGTCCTGGCTGGGCGTGCCTCGATGGCAGGGCATTGCCGCGGCGGCGGGCGGAGCGTGGCTCCTCGTGCTCTGGCGCGGGGCCGGCCGCCTTCTGCCCTGGCTGCTGGGGACGGCGCTCGTAGCCGCGCTGCTGCCGCTGTCCGTGCTGGCCCGCGACGCCCACATCGGTCCGCTCGGCGCCTGGGTGCGTCTTGCCTCGCAGCCGGCCTTCCGCTTCCCCGCCGAGAGTCCGTGGGCGACGGACGGTCGCGAGGTCCGCCCTACCCGCGGGCCGAGCGTGCTCCTCTTCGAGGAAGAGCACCGCGTGGTCGCGGTCACGCCCGCCACGCTTCACGTGCGCGCCCGCGACGGCTCTCGCGTGTTCGACACCGACTGGGAGCTTCAGGCGGGACAGTCCGTCATGGTGCGTCCAGGCGATGAGCTGACCTGGACACCGGGAGCGCGGCTCCGCTTCGAGGCAGGCAAGGCGGTGCCGGGGGCGCCCCGCTCCGGGATAGCCTGGGCCGACGGCCGGCGCGGCGATGGGTGGCGCCGGTGGGGGCTTCTCGTCACCGTCATCGCCGGGGCCTCGGGGCTCCTGGGCTTCGGCATCCCGGACCGCCTGTCGCGACGGCAGATGGCGCTGTGCGGAGCCTGTCTCGTGGTGACCTTTGCCTGGGGTCTGGGCTGGGCGATCTACTGTGCTCTGGGAGCGCCGGATATCTTCCTGGGAGGGGTGAGCATCGAGCGCCTCATGCGTCCACCGCCGCTGGCCTCGAGCGCGGCCGCGGGGCATCGGGTGCTCCCGGCGCTCCTGCCCATGGCGGGGCTCTTGAGCTTCCTCGCCTCGACGGTGGCATTGCGTGAGCGCCTCGGCGCGCTCGACGTCACGGGGGGCGGTGAGATCGGCCACGACCTCGGTCTCTGGTCAGCCATCCTTGGCGCGGCCGCCCTGGCGAGCCTCTGGCCTGCCGACCCCTGGCTGCTCACGCTGTGGGCCCTGGGCCTTGCGGGATCGGCGCTCGGCCCGGCTCTCCTCTGGTCGCCGCGCGAGAACCAGCCCGCCGTGGGGATCGTGGCCGGTCTCGTCGGGCTCGGCGTGTTCGGAGCGCTTACCACGGCGGGACATTGGACAGGGTTGGGGACAGGGTTGGGGGCAGGGTCGGGGGATGGCTGGCCCAGCCTCGTCCTGGCCTTTCCGGTGGTGGCGGCCGCGCCGGCCGCCGCTCTCGTGCTCTGGCTCGCCCGCCGCGCCGGCCCGGGCTAGAATGGGTCGTCCATGGCCAACGACCGGATAGTCATCCGCGGCGCGCGCGAGCACAACCTCAAGTCCATCGATCTCGAGATTCCCCGTGATCAGCTCGTGGTCCTCACGGGGCTCTCCGGCTCGGGCAAGTCCTCGCTCGCCTTCGACACCATCTACGCCGAGGGCCAGCGGCGGTACGTCGAATCGCTCTCTGCCTACGCGCGGCAGTTCCTCGAGCAGATGGAGAAACCCGATGTGGACTCCATCGAGGGCCTGTCGCCCGCCATCTCGATAGAGCAGAAGACCACCTCGAAGAATCCGCGCTCGACGGTGGGGACGGTGACGGAGATCTACGATTATCTGCGCGTGCTCTTCGCCAGGATCGGGGTGCCACACTGCCCGAGCTGCGGCGCCGTCATCTCGGCCCAGACGGTTCAGCAGATGGTCGACCGGGTCATGGGGTTGTCCCCGGGGACGCGCCTGCTCGTGCTGGCCCCCGTCGTGCGCGGACGCAAGGGCGAATACCGCAAGCTCTTCTTCGACCTCCGGCGCCAGGGCTATGTCCGCGTGCGCGTGAACGGCCAGTTTCGGGAGCTGTCGGAGGAGATCGAGCTCGCCAAGACCAAGAAGCACACCATCGAAGTCGTGGTGGATCGGCTGGTCATCCGGGACAATCTGGGCTCGCGGCTCAACGATTCGCTGGAGACGGCGCTGCGCCTGGCCGACGGGGTCGTGCAGGTCGAGGTCGTGGAGGGGCCCTCGTTCCTCTTCTCGGAGCGGCTGGCCTGCGCGGCCTGTGGGGTGTCCTTTCCCGAGGTGTCGCCGCGCATGTTTTCTTTCAACAATCCCTATGGGGCGTGCCCCGATTGCGGGGGGATCGGATCGCGCTACGAGATCGATCCCGCCCTCGTCGTACCCAACGCGCACCGCTCGCTCAAGGAGGGCGCCCTGGTGCCCTGGGTGGGGACGGGCGGCTCGACCTTCAAGCAAACGCTCCAGGTGCTGGCGCGGCGGTACAAATTCGACCTCGAGACCCCCTGGGGGAAGCTGCCCAAGAAGACCCGCGACATCATCCTGCACGGCGAGCCGGGCGATGGCTTCGAAGGCGCCGTGGCCATCCTGGAGCGGCGCTACAAGGAGACGCTGTCGCCGGAGATCCGGCAGGACCTGGAGCGCTTCATGGCCTTGCGCGACTGTCCCACGTGCCAGGGCTCGCGCCTCCGGCCGGAGACGCTGGCCGTCAAGATCGCCGGGCGGTCCATCGCCGACGTGGTGCGCTTCCCTATCAAGGCGGCGCGGCAGTTCTTCGACACCCTGACCCTTTCCGAGCGGGATGCCCAGATCGCCCGTCGCGTGCTCAAGGAGATCAAGGAGCGGCTGGGCTTTCTCGCCCACGTGGGTCTGGACTACCTCACGCTCGACCGCCCGGCCGCGAGCTTGTCGGGGGGCGAGGGGCAGCGCATCCGGCTGGCCACCCAGATCGGCTCGAGCCTCGTCGGCGTGCTCTACATCCTCGACGAGCCCAGCATCGGGCTGCACCAGCGCGACAATACGCGGCTCCTCGACACCCTCAAGCGGCTGCGCGACCTCGGCAATACGGTGCTGGTGGTCGAGCATGACGAGGAGACCATCCGCGCGGCGGACTTCGTGGTCGACCTGGGGCCCGGGGCGGGAGAGCTGGGTGGCCACGTGGTCGCCGTGGGGACCCCGGGGGAGATCGCCGCCCATCCCGCCTCCCTCACGGGCAAGTTCCTCTCGGGCGCCGAGAAGATCGCCGTGCCCGCCACGCGTCGCTCCCCCAACGGCAAGCACGTCATCATTCACAACCCGCGCGAGCACAATCTCAAGGGCATGGCGGTCAAGCTCCCCCTCGGGACCTTCACGGCGGTGACGGGCGTCTCGGGCTCGGGCAAGTCCACCCTGGTCAACGACATCCTGTACCGGGCCCTGGCCCAGATGCTCCACCGCGCGCAAGATCGTCCCGGCGAGCACGACCGCATCGAGGGGGCCCAGCACCTCGACAAGGTCATCGACATCGATCAGTCCCCCATCGGCCGACCGCCGCGCTCGAATCCCGCGACCTACACCGGCGTGTTCACCCTGATCCGGACCCTCATGGCCAGGACCTCGGACGCGCGGATGCGCGGGTACCAGCCGGGACGCTTCTCATTCAACGTCAAGGGCGGCCGCTGCGAGGCCTGTCAGGGCGATGGGCTCGTCAAGATCGAGATGCATTTCCTTCCGGACGTCTACGTCACCTGCGAGGTGTGCAAGGGCAAGCGCTACAACCGGGAGACGCTCGAGGTGCGCTACAAGGGCCGGAACATCGCCGAGGTGCTCGCCATGACGGTGGCGGAGGCGCTCGGGTTCTTCGAGCCCGTGCCCTCCATCAAGCAGAAGCTCCGGACGCTCCACGACGTGGGTCTCGACTATATCCGCCTCGGCCAGTCGGCGACCACGCTGTCAGGGGGCGAGGCTCAGCGCGTCAAGCTGGCCACGGAGCTCAGCCGCCGGGCCACCGGCCGGACCCTCTACATCCTGGACGAGCCCACCACCGGTCTGCATTTCGCGGATATCCGGCGACTCCTGGAAGTCCTCAACCAGCTCGTGGACCAGGGCAATACCGTGGTGATCATCGAGCACAACGTGGACGTCATCAAGACGGCGGACTGGATCGTCGATCTCGGACCCGAGGGCGGCAACGAGGGCGGCCGCGTGGTGGCCACGGGCACGCCTGAGGACGTCTGCCGCCAGGCGAGCAAGTCCTTCACCGGCCAGGTCCTCCAGAAAGTCCTCCGTGGCCGTTCGAGCTGAAGGGCGTAGCCCTGAGGCGAGGCCCGAGTCGATCAGCGGCGTGGCTGTTCGAGCTGAAGAGCGAAGCTCTGAGGCGAGAGCTGAGTTGATCAGGGCTGGATTGATCGCGAGAGCTGAATGAAATGAGACGCACACGCATCATCTGCACCATCGGACCGGCCAGCCGGAACCCGGCCATGCTGCGCAAGCTCGTGGAGGCGGGCATGGACGTGGCGCGGCTGAATTTCTCGCACGGCACCCATGAGGAACACGAGGCCGTCATCCGCGCCCTCCGCGAGGGGGAGACCGAGTGGGCGCGCCCCGTGACCATCATCCAGGACCTGCAAGGGCCCAAGGTGAGGCTCGGGAATTTCATCGGCGGGCGCGCCATGCTCCTGACGGGGGAGCTGTTCACCCTCACCGCCGAGCCGGTGCCCGGCACGTCCGAGCGTGCCTCGCTCGATCATCCGGAGCTGATCGCCGCCCTCAAGCCCGGCGATCAGCTGTGGATGGACGACGGCATGATCCAGCTGACCGTGGAGCGGACGGACGGCCGCACGGCCGTATGCCGCGTCACCGCGGGCGGGGTCGTGTCCGACCACAAGGGCGTGGCGGTGCCCGGGATGCCCCTGCCCGTGTCGTGTCTCACCGACAAGGACCGCGAGGACCTGCGCTTCGGTGTCGCGCATGGCGTGGACTACGTCGCCGTGTCCTTCGTGCGCTCGGCTGCCGACATTCAAGAGGTCCGCAAGTTCCTCCTGGATCGCGGGGCGAGCGTGCCGATCATCGCCAAGCTCGAGCGAGCCGAGGTGGTGGCCAACCTTCCCGGCATCCTGGCTCTCGTGGACGCCGTCATGGTCGCCCGCGGCGACCTCGGCGTCGAGGTGCCGCTCGAGGAGGTGCCGATCATCCAGCGCGACGTGATCCGCCAGGCGCGGCTGGCCAAGGTGCCCGTCATCGTGGCGACGCAGATGCTCGAGTCCATGGTCACCTACCTGCGGCCCACCCGGGCCGAGGTGTCGGACGTCGCCACGGCCATCTTCGAGGGCGCGGACGCCATCATGCTCTCCGCGGAGACCGCCTCGGGCCAGCACCCCGTGGAGGCGGTCGAGGTCATGTCCCGTGTGGCCGCTCGGATCGAGCGCGAGCTGCCACGGTCCGCCCTGCCCGCCCCGCGCCCCGAGGCCTATGGCTTTCCGGAGGCGGTGGCCGAGGCCGCCTGCCGCGCCGCCGAGGTGCTTCGGGCCAAGGCCATCGTCGCCTTCACCCAGTCGGGGTTCAGCGCGCGCCTCATCTCCTCCCAGCGGCCCCACGTTCCCGTGGTGGCGCTCACGCCCTTCACAGAGATTCAGCGGCGTCTGGGACTCTACTGGGGCGTGGGCGCCCGACTCGTCCGCAAGGTGGATACCACGGACGAGATGCTACAGGAGGTCGAGAGCACCCTGCTCGAGGATGGCACCGTGCGCAACGGTGACGTGCTCGTGATCATCTCGGGCGGGCCCATGTGGGTGACGGGGACAACGAACTTGCTCAAGCTGCATCGAGTGGGCGAGCGCCGGTAGGAGTGCCGGGCCATATGACGAGCCAGATCCACTCAGCCCTCGCCTCGCGGCAGAGCCGCTCGGTTCGAAGGGCCACGTTCTCGGTCGGCAGCAGCCCTCAACGTACATACAGGTACGCCTCGGGCTGCTGCCTCCCTCGGGCGTGGCTATTCGAGCTGAAGGGCGCAGCCCTGAGGCGAGAGCTGAGTGGAGGTGGCTCGCCATCTGGCCCGGCACTCTGAGGGCGATCCAGGGCCGTCGGGGTCGAGAGGAGAGCGTCATGGGCTACGAGACGATACGCTATGAGGTCGCGGACGCGATCGCGACCATCACCCTCAATCGGCCGGATGTCTACAACGCGCTGAACCTCGCCCTCGGCCGCGAGCTGTTTCACGCGATCCTCGAGGCCGACGAGGACGGGGCCGTCCGTTGCATCGTCATCACCGGCGCAGGCCGGGCCTTCTGCGCGGGCGGAGACGTCAAGAACTTCAATGACAACCCGGACCGCATCGGCATCGTGATCAAGGAGCTGACGACGTATTTGCATGGCTCCGTCTCGCGCCTTGCCCGCACCGCCAAGCCCGTCATCATGGCCGTCAACGGGGTCGCCGCGGGGGGTGGCATGAGCCTGGCCCTGGCCGGCGATCTCGTGGTGGCCGCGGAGTCGGCGCGGTTCACCATGGCATATTCCAAGATCGCCGCCTCCCCCGATGGCTCGTCTTCCTATTTTCTTCCGAGGCTGATCGGGCTCCGGCGCGCCCTCGAGCTCCACTACACCAACCGGGTGCTCTCGGCGCGGGAGGCTATGGAGTGGGGGCTTGTGAACCGCGTGCACCCGGACGCGGAGTTCTCCGGAGCGGTCGGTGCCCTCGCGCGCGAGCTCGCCCAGGGACCGACGCTCGCCTTTGGCCGGGCCAAGCTTCTCTTCCACCAGTCCACCCAGGAGAGCCTGGAGACGCAGATGGAGCTCGAGACCCAGGCCATCGTCCAGTGTGGACACACGGAGGATTTCCGGAACGGCGTGGCGGCTTTCGCCAAGAAGCAATCCGTCGCCTTCCACGGCCGCTAGGAGCGTGCTCGCCCGTTCGCTGCTCGCCTCACTTCTCGTGGTGGCTCTCGCCGCGCCTGCCCTGGCCTGGCGGTTCTCCTATGGGGCGGCCACGGCCAATCGTGTCGCGGCCGGGCAGGGAACCTTCCCCCGAGTGGTCGTGATCTCCACTCCCGCCGAGTCCCCGTTCCGCTGGGTGGTGTTCATGCCGCCGCGAAGGCTCGCGGCCATCGATGCCAACGGCACCCTCTGGATCTTCGAGATCGCGCAGGCGAGCCTCAGCATCATCGGTCGCTATGGGGAGGCGGCAAGCCCCGACGGCCCGCCCGTGGCCGTCTCGCTGGGAGACGGGCGCGCCGGGGTCGTGTGCGTCTCGCGCGAGGGTCTGCTTCTCGTCTGGCAGGACGGCGCTTTGCGGGCCTTCGACGTGGGCGCCCCGCTGTCCCGGCTGACTTTCCCGGTGCCGGTGGTGCTGGACGGCAAGGGCTGGGACGATCTGGTCGCCGTGGCGGCCGACGGGGCGGTCGTGCTCATCGGCGGCTTGCTTTCGGCGCCCCGGGTGGTCGCGCGCGTAGAGGTCCGGGCGCTGCCGGACGCGCGCATTACTCTCGGCAGCCTGGACGGCTCGGGGGAGCTTCATGCCCTCGTGCTGACCGATCCCACGGACCGCTATCCACACGGCGTGCTTGGCCACAAGCTCGAAGCGACGTCGGTGACCGTCATTGCCGTGGCCTCGAACGCGCTCTCGATCCGCGGGCGCTACGTCGTGCCGGAGCCTGCCGTGCTGGAAGATCTGATCCCCATGGTCCTCCCGATCGGCGAGGGGCGCCGGCCCGGCGTGGTGGTGGTCAAGAGCGCACCGCGCCAGGGCTCCGCGATCCTCGTGCTGGGCTGGCGCGACGCCGGCCTCGAATTCCTGGCGGAAGGGCCGGTGTTCGGCCAGAAGAATCGCTGGGTCCACGTCATCGGCGCCGCGGACCTCTCGGGTGACGGCATCCCCGAGCTCGTCGCCGTGAACACCCCGCACCTCACCGGGGTGCTCGTGGCCTATCACCGCCGCGCCGCGTTTCTCATCCCGTCGGCCAAGGCCCTGGGTTATTCGTCCCACGCCGTCGGCTCTCGCAATCAGGACCAGGCGGCCATCGCCAACATGAGCGGCGGCGGCCGCCTCCAGATCATCGTGCCGCGTCAGAGCCGGGAAGTTCTCGTGGCGCTCGAGCTCTCGGGGACTCGGTGGGAGGAACGATGGGGCCTTCAGCTCGGGGGCCCGATCCAGTCCAATCTCCTCGTGGCGGATCTGGACGGTGACGGCCTCCTCGACCTCGTGGTGGCCGACCGGCGCGCGCTCCACGTCTTCCTGTCCATCAAGCCGGAGGGCGGCCGATGACGCCCCCGCTGCCGCCCCTGGAGCTGGGCGCGCGGCTCGACCGCATCCTGGCCAACACCGAGCGTCTGATCGCGTCGTTACCCATCCGTGCCCTCGACTACAAGCCGCCGGAGCGGGACCGCACCGTGCGCGACCTGGCTTTTCACGTCTTCAGGCTTGGCCTGGCCTACGTCGACGGGATGGACATGGGCGCCCTGCCGGAGGCGTGGCTGCGAGAGCAGGCACCACCGGATCTCGTCGACGGGCCGTCGATCGCTCGCTACGGGGCGCTCGTGCGCGGGCGCATCTCGGGCTGGTTCGAGGGCGCCGCGCCTCGCGAATACGCGCGGGCGATCGATGTCTACGACGGCCCGCAGTCGGGTCACCGACTCCTCGAGCGAACCACCGGGCACGCCGCGCAGCATCTGCAACAACTCCATGCCATGATCGCCGCTCTCGGCCTGACGCCCCCTGAGCCCCTGCCCACCGCTGCCTTCGTGGGGCTCCCCCTGCCCGTCAACCTCTGCTAGTCGCGGAGAATCCCATGGCCAAGAAATACCTGATCCGTACCGACAAGGCGCCCGCGCCGCTTCAGGGCGCGCCGTATTCCCAGGCTATTCGCGTGGACAATCTCGTCTTCATCTCGGGTCAGATCGCGCTCAAGCCCGGGGAGACGGCGCCCACCGGGAGCACCGCCGCCGAGCAGACCGAGCAAATCTTCGCCAATCTCAAGGCGATCCTCGAGGCCGCGGGCAGCCGGCTCGACTATCTCGTCAAGACCACGGTCTTCCTTGCGCGCATCGAGGACTTCGCCGAGATGAACGAGGTCTACAAGCGCTACGCGGGGGACATGCCGCCCGCGCGCTCGACCGTGCAGGCCGCGAAGCTGCCCGCGAATGCCCTCGTCGAGATCGAGGCCATTGCCCATCTGTGAGCTGGCGTGTGTCCTTTCGGACACGCTTGAAGCCCCCACGGCCTGTCAGCTAGAGTGCGGTCATGGATGGAGAGACCCGCGCCTACCTCGATCAGGCTCTCGGGAGTCTCCGGCACGAGATTGTCGATCTCCGGCAGGAGGTGCGGGACACCGCCGCGGAGACGCGGCGGCACTTCGATGTCGTGGCTGAGTCTCTTCGCCAGGACATCCGGTCGGTGGCCGAGGGCGTGGCCGCGACGACTGAACGCATGGACCGAGTCGAGGCCAGCGTCAAGACTGAGATGGAGGAGAGGTTCGCCGGGACTCACTCCATCTTCCGCACGGCCTTCCACGAGCTTCGCCGCGATATCGACGACGTTCGCTCCCGCCTGTAGTCAGCCCTCGACCCGGACTACCCTGAAGCCGTAGTCTGAGTAGCGAAGCGCCGGAGGCAGGGACGACCGATGGGCCACGGGGCTCCACGGATCCTGATGTCGCCAGGCGCCGCCGCGGGAGACGCGGCGCGAGCCGTGGGGCGGTCCCTCCGGGTTCCGCTCGGATGACCGCGCATAGTAGTCTTCCTGTTCCCAGTCGAGGCACCACTCGTGGCAGACGCCCGAGAGGGCCACGAGCCCCCGCGGGTTGGGAGGCGTCTCCGTGGCCCGCGGCGGTCTGTCGAAGCCGCTCACCGCGGGACGCTCGCTGCCCCACGGAAACCGCGCGCCGTCGAGCCCGCCGCGCGCGGCCTTTTCCCATTCAGCTTCGCGTGGGAGCCGGAACCGGCCCGGCCCTTCGCTCGTGAGCCACTCGCAATAGAGGGAGGCCTCGAACCAGTTGATGCCGACCACCGGCTGCTCGGGATCGGCAAAGCGCGAATCTTCCCACCAGGGTGGGGGAGGGACGTCGGCCGCCTCCAGGAAACGAGCCCACTGAGCATTGGTGACGGGAGCGCGTGCAATGGCGAAGGTGTCGACCCAGAGCCGGTGCCGCGGCCGCTCGGCCGGATGGCCCTCCTCCCAGCCCATCCAGAACCAGCCTTCGGGAATCGTCACGAGGTCCATGCAGGCCAGTATAGTGATCTCGTCCAAGGGCCGACAGCCGCCTCGACCAGCCGCTGCCGCCCAGAGGATACTGGCCCGCCCGGAGGAGCACGAGGATCCGTTTACGAGATGGCAAGGGGGTCCTCGTGCCGGGCGCCAGCCTGCAGGCGATAGAGCGACGCGAAGGCACCGGGGATGTCCATGAGGGTCTCGAAGTTGCCCTGTTCGACGATGCGGCCGTCGCGCAGGACCACGATCAGATCGGCCTTCCGGACGGTGGCCAGCCGGTGCGCGATGATGAACGTGGTGCGGCCGGTCGTCAGGCGCTCCAAGCCCTGCATGATGAGGGCCTCGGTTTCGGAGTCCAGCGCAGAGGTAGGCTCGTCGAGGATCAGGATGGGCGAGTCCCGGAGAATGGCGCGCGCGATGGTGAGGCGCTGCTTTTCGCCCTCTGAGAGTGTGATACCTTGCTCGCCCACGATGGTGTCGTAACCCTCGGGGAGTCTCATGATCGTCTCATCGATGCCGGCCAGCTGGGCGGAGGCCACGATCTCCTCGCGCCGGGCGTCCGAGCGACCGAAGGCGATATTGTCGTGCACGCTCGCGTTGAACACCAAGGGCGGCTGCAGCACCATGGCGACTTGCCGACGGAGCGAGGCGAGTCGGTATTCCCGCGCGTCGACTCCGTCCACGAGGACGCGTCCCGCCCACGGATCGTAAAAGCGTGGCAGCAGGCTCAGGAGCGTGGACTTGCCGGCGCCGGTCGGGCCGACCACGGCTACTTTCTGTCCCGGCCGCACGCGGAGGGTTACGCCGCTCAGCACAAGATGACCCGGCACGTAGCCGAAGGAGACGTCTTCCCATGCCACCTCGCCCCGCGCACTCTTCGGCGGGATCTCGCGCCGGCTATCCTTGAGATACCCCTCGAGGTCGAGCACGTCGAAGACACGCTGCACGGCGGCCCGGGATCCCTGGGCAAGCCCGTAGCTCTGGAACATGCTGTTGATCGGGCCGTAGAGCGAGGCCAGGTACGAGATGAAGATCACCAGCGTGCCTATGCTGAGCGAACCGTCGTGGACGTGCCGGGCCCCCATCCACACCACGGCCGCGGTGCCGAGGGCGATGATCACGTTTACCACGCCCGAGTACACCGTCTGGAGCGTGTAGAGCCGCAGGCCCGCGGCGAGGCTCTGCCCGCTCGCGTCCATGAACCGCCGGTGCTCGTCGTCCTCGCGCGTGAAGGCCTGGATCACCCGCATCATGGACATGCTCTGCTGGACGACGGCATAGACCTCGCTTTCGCGCCGCCGCACGTCGCTCGCGAGCCGGGAGATGCTGGAATTGAGCCGCGCGATGACGATGAGCAGGGCCGGGCAGACCCCGAGAGCGACCAGCGTCAGCTTCCAGTCGAGCCGGAACATGATGAGGCCCATGCCGGCCAGGAGCATCAGGGCGGACACGGCGGGGAACAGACAGTTCATGG
This sequence comes from Candidatus Methylomirabilota bacterium, assembly GCA_036002485.1. NCBI lineage: Bacteria > Methylomirabilota (SeqCode) > Candidatus Methylomirabilota bacterium. Next base: position 30,843 of record DASYTI010000109.1, read on the forward strand.
TCAGGCTCTGGAGCCCGAAGGTATCGGCGGTGACGCGGTAGATGAGGTCACCGACTTGCGCGCGGCTGTGGAAGGCCAGGGAGAGCCGGTGCAGATGGCCATAGAGGTCGCTGCGGAGCTTGCTGACCATGCGCTGGCCAACGCTGATCGTGGTGTAGTTGTTCAGAACCGCGAGGGCAGCCAGCGCGGCGTAGGTGAGCACCAGCGCCACGCACGCCGCGAGCAGCAAGGTCTCAGTTGACCAGCCTGCGGGCCACCCCCAGGGCAATGACTGCCCTCCCAGCACCGAGTCGATGATGATCTTGAGCGGCCACGGCTTGAGCATCTCCAAGGCGCTGATCAGGAGCACCTGGACGAGCGCCCAGAGGAGACTCTGACGGTATGGCGGGAGATAGGAGAGGACCCGGATCGCGAATTCTCTCACCTTCCGTCAACCTCGCTTGCCCGCAGTGGCGGCGCATAGTGCAGCCTGGCGCGCCGGGCCACGGCGGTCAGGTCACGCTCGATCGTCCAGGCGAGACTCAGCGCCTCCCGCGCGAAGGCCCCCGCGCTGATGGCAGCGGCCCCCAGGGCAGCCAGGAGCAGGGGCGTCCATCCGAGCGCCACGCCGAGGATGCCGGCCAGCGCGAGTCCGGCCGCTCCCAGCTGGGTGAAGAGCGAACTGCGCAAAGCGCACTTCGCGCGCAGAACGTGCCGTCCTGCGCCGTGATACTCCGTGGCCACCTTGACGCGTCCTCTCGACCAGAGGCCGCCGTATACCTCGAGGTCCCACTCGCTCCATCCGCGATCGACCACGACGATGTACTTGCGCGCCGCGACGACGCCCTGGAGACCTTGCAAGAGCACTTCCTTTTCCAGCCCGTCTTCCGTCCAGAAGGCCGTCGACCGCGTGCCCTTCCACCACGAGACCGCCAGCTCGCTGGCCCGGCCCTCATATCGGACCGGCTCGACGGCCGACAGCCCGCGGGCCAGCCAGCGGTAGCGTTCCAGGCAGCGCAGAAGAGGGCCCAGGTAGGTGAGCAACGCGATGAGCAGGCGGCCGCGAAGGCTGTCCGCGCGCGCATCCACGCGAGCGCGCATCGCCGCGGTCAGGCAGCACGTCCAGGTCAGTAGCAACGGGATCGTGCCCAGCCAGGCCCCCCCACCCCGGAGGAGCGCGTAGGCGAAGAGCACGGCGGCCACCACGTTCCACTCCAGGGTGAACGGCAGGTAGGAGAAGAAGCTGGACGGCGGCTGATAGAGGGTCTGAAACAGACCGCGCCCGAAGACGCCACCGTAGACCACCGGACGCCGCAGCGAGAACAGCGAGGTGAACAGGGAGTAGATGCCCCCGTAGATCCGACCGCGCCACCGCGAGTAGCCGAGGGCATTGAAGCGCTGTGGGTGTTTGAAGTAGAGGAGGCCCTCGGCCTTGCCATAGCCCCGCTGCTGCCCGACGTAGGCATTCACGGTGTTACGCCGGAAATGCCACACCATGGCCGCCGGGCTGAACGCGATGCGGTAGCCACGCTCCTGGAGGCGCCAGCACACATCCACGTCGTCGCCCGCGGCGCGGTAGAGGGGATCGAAACCGCCGATCTCCTCGAGCACCTCCCGACGGAAGGCCATGTTGCAGCCCGGGATGTGCTCGGCCTCCTCGTCGTTCAGCAGCACGTGCAGGGGCCCCCCCGGCGAGGCGGCCACGCAGCTCGCCACCAGGGAATCTTCGGGCGGCGCCAAGTTGGGTCCGCCGACCGCCGCTTCCCCCGAGGCGAGAAAAGTGGCGGCCAGATAGTGCAGCCAATCCGGATCCACGACGCAGTCTGAATCGGTGAAGGCGATGATGTCGCCGGTAGAGGCCGCGATGCCGACGTTCCGCGCGGCGCTCAGGCCCTTGTTCTCCTGATGGACCACGCGGAAGTCCTCGTACTCGTCGGCGATGCGTCCCGTGCGGTCCGTGGAGCCGTCATCGACCACGACGACTTCATAGGCGGGATAGCGAAGGTCGCGCAGCGAATCGAGACAGGCGGCCATCGTGCTCTCGGCGTTGTACGCGCAGACCACCACGGACACCTTCGGATAGTCGGAGAGGGCGGGAAGCTCGGTGGTGTCGTACGAGCGCTGCACCGCCATGAAGGCAGGCTTTTTGCGACGCTCACGGTCAACCACCCCGAACCCCCAGTCCCGAACCTCCTCCCCGCCGGTGAACCACTCGTCCGTGAACGAGAAGATGCACGTCCCCGCCACCCCCATCTCGAGGGCTGTCCGCACCTGCCAGGACAGCGTGGCCGCTTGCCTCTGCTCCCCCTCGCGGAGGGAGTCCATACCGAACTCGGTGAGGACGAGCGGTCGGTCTCCCGCCAGCGTATGCAGCCGGTAGAGATACCGCCGGAGGTCCTCCTCGCGGTGAAGATAGATGTTGAAGGCAAGGAAGTCAGTGAAGTCGGTCTGCAGGTATTCGGTGGAGGGAAAGTTGGCATACCCGACGAGCGTGACCGGATCGATGCTCTTGGTGATGTCCACCAGCTCCCGCAGGAAGGCGCTGACCCGCCGCGCGCCGTACCAGCGTACGATGTCCGGGGGGATCTCGTTTCCCACGAGATAGGCCGCCATGGCCGGATGCCCGCCGCACGCTCTCGCCGCCCCGGCGACCGCGTGCCGGATGCCCTGGGTCAGCTCTCTCGAGTCGAGAAAGCAGACGTGCTCCGCCCAGGGAATCCCCGCGAGCACGCGCAGGTTGCGCTCTCCCGCCAGATCGAGCAGCCAGGGCGGCGGAACCGTGAAGGTCCGCAGAGTGTTCGCGCCGAGCTCGACCATGAGGTCCAGATCCGCGGCAACGGCCTGTGGGCTGTGGAACTGGGTGCCGAAGGCATCGGGCGCGAACGGCCCGTACGTCACGCCCTTGAGTAGAATCTTCTCGGCGCCGGAGAAGAAAAATTTTCCGCGTGCCTCGAGCTTGCCGCGCCGTTCCGGCATGCCGTGGCCTCCCGCGGACTGCGGGATAGCGATGGAGCGAGGCTGCACGACGAGATCCTCCTAGGAAGAATCAGGGTGAGTACTTCTAATTGGGTGGAAATGGGTCAGCAACTGGTGTGCCATGGTTCGCCGTAGTCAGACGGGCGTCAATTCCATCTCATTCAGGCTTTAATCGATGAATGGCGCTGGGGAGCTCGCTTCGACAGCGAGTGGCGGCATCCGGACTACGCACGGCCGTGGAAGTTTTTACACGAAAGCACTCGCCACGGCGCCCCGTTTCCTCGCGGCAGCAGCAGCGATGGTGACCTCTAGATCGGCTCGGGAGGAACCCCATGGGGACCGTCCGGGATCGCAGGAGACGGCGGCGGCTATCTCCGGTAGGCGGTCGGCCGACCTCACGGCCTCGCCACAGCCAGGTCCTCCAGCATCCGCCCCAGCACGGTTCGGGCATCCAGGTACTCGCGCGCCAGTTCGCGCGCCCAGCGCGCATGGCGCTGCCAATCGGCGTCGATCTCATCGAGGGCCGCCGCTGCCTCCTCCACCGTGCGCACGGCAAAGAGCCCGCGTCCACACGGAAGGTGGCGACTGAAGCCGGTCTCTTGCACCACGACGGGGCGACCGCTGGCTAGATACGCCGCGCTCCGCTCGCTGAACCACCCGACATTCGTCGCGACGCACGCATGCTTGCTGATGCCGAATTCACCCTGCGACGCGGCAATGTAGGCGAGGTATGCCTCGACGGAGACGGTGGCCTGAAGCGCGTCCCGGATCCGCCACCCCGCCGCTCGGAGCTGATCGGTGGGCGCGTGTCTTCCTGCCATCGCGAGCTCCAACGGCACGCGAGTGTGCCTCGGCAGGTCGATGAACTTCGGAAACTCGCGATCCTTCTGGCCGTACTCGACGCCCTCGAACGTCACCGGGGACATCGACTGCCAATTCATCACCGTGGTGAACGGGGCCTGGGCCGGCCGCGGGTGGCAGGCGAACAGCTCGACGACCACCGGGTCGAGGATCGGGCGCCATCGCCGCCCGGCCGTGGGCGCGCTGCTCGCCGCGGTACCGACATTCAGGCCGGTCGTGTAGTAGATGTCATACTGAGGCAAGGCCTGACCGGTCGCCAGCTTGAGGGCCATCCGCATCTGGGTCAGGCCCGGCTCGGTCGCCACCAGCACGCGCAGCCCGGCATTGGCCGCCTCGTCCAACCAACTCCCGTCGGCGTCCACGCCGTGCGTACCCATGTCGAGGAACAGGTCCGCCGAGGCGATCACCGCCTCGACCCGTTGGCACGACAGGCCATGGTACTCGCCGTGCGCATCCACATAGCACCAGCGTTCCTGCAAGCCCACACGGGCCAGCACGGTGCGCACGATGCCGACGCCGTACGTGCAGTCATCGCTCATCAGCCCCCGTGCCAGGTCGAAGCACGCATTCGGATAGCCGCTCTTTTCCACGACGTACACGTCGTGGCCGAGTCGTCGGAGGCCGACGATCCACTGAAGTGCCCAGGACAGGTTGCCGCCCAACGGGTATCGCACCATATACGTGTTCATGACGATGCGGGCCATCGCGGTCAGGGCCTCTCCCCGTGAGCCTCAGCAACCTGCGGCCAGAAGGTCGAGCAGGTCGTGCTCTGTCCGGCCGATGAACACGTGAGCGCCGCCATCGCGCAGGAGAGGCGAGTGCGCCAGCCGCTCGGCGTGGTAAGAGCCTCCGAAGCGATTCCGCCGATATGTTTCGTGGCACATGAATCCCCCCACTTCGTCCAGACAACGGGGATCCGAGAGGTCGGGGATCTCTGGCGTTGCCCTCCTTTCAGCGTCGCTGCTCCCGCGCGCGCTCACCTGCTTCTCGCTCTCGCTGCTCGCGTTCTCGCTCCCGCGCGGCCCGCTCGCGCTCCCAGCGGCCGGCGAGCCGCGCTGCCGCTTCTTTCGCGCCGGTCTCCAGCTGCGCCACCTTCTCGAGCACCCCGGACTGCCGTATCCGGATTGACATCGCCTCGGCGGTCTCGGTCGCCGTCGTCAAGGAGGAGTTGATTCGCTCGGTGTTCCTCTGCAGCAGGCTGCTGGCTTCTTGCAGCTTCTTGCGTTCCGCCCCATGGCGCCACTCGCCAGCGATGCGGGCGACGTACCCCTCCTGCATCCGGTACAGCTCGGCCAATGCCCGGCGGTCAGTGCTCGCCTTCTCGGTTATCTCCGCCAGCCTCTTGCCCGTGCCACCACTCTCCCACTCGCTGGGTCCGGCCCAGGCCAGGCTCGGGCCCAGCGACAGCAAGAGGAAGGACATCGTGGCGTGGAGACGTCGCGGGCGGGTGTTCACTTGACGTTACTGATCGTGTTCTGTATCGCATCGAGCCGGGCCGCAAGCTCTTTGAGCTGACTGGCGAGACTGTCCGACAGCTGGCGCATGGTGTCGGCCAGCTTGGCTGAATTCGCGCTCACTTCCTGGCTGGCCGCCGCGGCCTTCCGTATCCCATTCGCGTTCTCGACGTTCATCTCGTGATTCAGCCGCGCCAGCTGCGCGGTCTGAAGCATGAATTTTCGCGCCGCCGCCAGATCCTCTGCCAAGGAGTCCAAGGCCTTCTGCATGTTCTCTCGGGCGGTCGCGATCGAGGTCTGCGTCTCCTGTCTGGTCGACACGACCGAATCGGAGAGCTTGCGGAGTTCGGTGTCGAGCGCGGCGAGCGTAGTCCGGAGGGTCTCTTGCTGTTGAAGGAAGCTGTAGGTGACGCTCTCGGGCGCCCTGGGCACGTCCGCTCTATGCACGAAGCTGACCACCGGCGGCACGGACACGCGGCCGCTCGGGCCGCCGGCAGGGGACGCGATGTACCGTGCCCAGGCCTCCGCCGGGCTGTCGCCGGGCAGGACAACCAGGTGGCCATCCCTGCCATCGAGAAAGGCCAGCGCACCCACGTTGCCCGATTGCCGCATGGTGTCCTGGATAGCCGCGGAGTGCGGTGCCAGAGCTCGATCTCGATTCTTGATCGCTACTGCCTGCTCCTTTGGCACGAGCGAGTGGCTCGCACAACCGACCACCACCACCGCCAGACTCAGAACGAGCAGCAGGTGAGGCATCGTCAAGTCCTCCGATCGGACTCTATCACTTCGGAGTGCTGTGGTCTCTGTCGCGAAACAGTTGTAGCATCCCAGAATCATGCCTGCAGTGCCGACACTCGAAGCGCCGTTCTCTACCCCCGATGGTCCTACAGATCCGGCCGTAGGTCGCCTCCGCCGAACCCTTCCTGACGCATGGAGAATGATCCGCCCGTACTGGTTCTCGGAGGATCGCTGGCCGGCCCGGGGGCTCCTGCTCGTGGTCGTGGCGCTGACGCTCGGGATGGTCTATCTCAGTGTCCTCCTGAATCAGTGGAACAACGACTTCTTCAGCGCCCTCCAGGAAAAGAACGCCACCGCGTTCCGCCGGCAGCTGGTTCAGGTCGTCTGGCTCGTGGGTGTGTTCATCGTGTTGGCGGTCTACCAACTCTATCTGAATCAGATGCTCGAGATCCGCTGGCGTCGCTGGCTCACCGAGCGCTACCTCCGCGCCTGGCTGGCCGACGGCGCCTATTATCGTATGCAGCTTGTGACACGCGAGATCGACAATCCCGACCAGCGCATTGCCGAAGACGTTCAGCTTCTCATCTCACACGCCCTCGCGCTCTTCATCGGAGGCCTGCGCGCGGTCGTCAGCCTGGCCACGTTCGTGGCAATCCTCTGGGGCCTCTCCGGAACGCTGACCGTCTCGGTCGGCGGACTCACTTTCGTCCTGCCCGGCTACATGGTATGGGTGTCTCTCCTGTACGCCCTTGGCGGCACCTGGCTGACCGACTGGATCGGCCGTCCCCTCATACGTCTGAACTTCGATCGACAGCGGTATGAAGCCGACTTCCGGTTCAGCTTGGTCCGCTTCCGGGAGAACAGCGAGGGGGTGGCCCTCTACCGCGGCGAGGCCGACGAGTTCCGGGGGTTCCGCGAGCTGTTCGAAGCGGTGGTGCGCAACTGGTGGGGAATCATGCGCCGGCAGAGGCGGTTGACCTCCTTCACCGCCGGCTACTCGCAAGGGGCGTGGATCGTCCCGTCCGTCGTCGCGGCGCCGCGCTACTTCCGCGGCGAGCTCGGCCTCGGAGGACTCATGCAGACGGTCGGGGCCTTCAACCAGGTCCAGGATGCCCTCAGCTTTTTCGTCGTGTCCTACAAGGAGATCGCGGCCTGGTGCTCGGTGGTGGAGCGGCTGGCCGGCTTCGAGCGCACGCTCGAGCGCGTACACAGCGAGACCGCCATCGCCGGGGTCCGCCACGCCGATGGAGATGACACAAAGCTGACCGTGAAAGACGTGGATCTCAATCTGCCCGACGGCAAGCCGCTCATGGCGAATGTGAATCTCTCGCTCCTGCGCGGAGACAGCGTGCTTCTGGATGGCCCCTCGGGTTCAGGGAAGAGCACGCTCTTCCGTGCCATTGCCGGAATCTGGCCGTTCGGGCGCGGCGAGATCCGCGCGTCGCGGAAGGCCCGGGTCCTCTTTCTTCCGCAGCGACCGTATCTGCCGATCGGCACGCTCCGCAGCGTGGTGAGCTATCCGCTGCCGGCTGATGGTGTGGACGACGCGACGCTGCGCGAGGCGCTCGAGGCAGTGGGGCTGGCGGACCTGGCCGGGCGGCTGGACGAGGCCAGCCACTGGACGCTCAAGCTCTCCCCCGGGGAGCAGCAGCGTATCGCCATCGCACGGGCCTTGGTCCAGAAGCCGGACTGGCTCTTTCTCGACGAGGCGACCTCGGCGGTGGACGAGGCCACGGAGGGGCGCCTCTATCGACTGGTGCGCGAGCGGCTCGCGGGGACGACTCTGTTCAGCGTGGGCCATCGGGCGACACTGCGCCCGTTCCACGCCCGCCGGCTCGAGGTGCAGCCTGCCACGAGCGGTCCCGCCTCCATCGTGGACGTGACGGCCGCGCCCGAATCGGATCCTCGATGAGCGAGGTCGATGGCACGTAAGATCCACGGGTTTCTGCACATCAGCCAAGTTGACGCTTTCGTGAATGTGAGGAGGCTGGAGG
>DASYTI010000110.1 GCA_036002485.1 Candidatus Methylomirabilota bacterium
AGATTCCTTTGAGGGGTACATCAGAAGAAAGAGAGATTCCTTTGAGGGGTACATCAGAAGAGGAGACATCATGAACCTCGGCTTCTCGCTCCCCATGGCCGGCCCCTGGGCCACGCCCGAGAATCAAGTTCTCGTCGCTCAGCGCGCCGAGGCGCTGGGCTATCACTCCATCTGGGTCTTCCAGCGCTTGCTCTACCCGATCAAGCCCCAGAACGACTACCCGCCCCTGCCCGGCCAGCCCTGGCCCAAGTCCTTCGAGCGCGTGATGGACCCGCTGGTCTCGCTCGCCTTCGTGGCCGCCGTCACCTCGCGCATCAGGCTGGGCACGAGCGTGCTCATCATGCCGTACTACACGCCCGTGATGCTGGCCAAGCAGCTCGCCACCCTCGACGTAGTCTCCGGCGGCCGGCTGGATGTTGGACTTGGGCTCGGCTGGTCCAAGGACGAGTTCGACGCCGTCGGGGTGCCGTACCAGCATCGCGGCAGGCGCGCGGACGAATTCCTGCGCTGCCTCAAGGCCATCTGGACGGAGGATCCCGTGGAGTTCAAGGGCGAGTTCTACTCGGTGCCGCGCGCCAGGGTGGAGCCCCGGCCGCTCCAGCGTCCACATCCGCCCATCACCATCGGCGGCTACGGCCCCACCGTGATCCGTCGCGCCGTCACCTACGACGGCTTCAACGGCGGCAACGTGCCGCTGGGTCAGGTGGCGCCGCTCGTCAAGGAGATCAAGGCGGCGGCCGAGGCGGCCGGGCGCGATCCCGCGACGCTGCAGATCGTCTCGCGCGGCAGCTTCCAGCTTCACGCGACGGCCAAGGGCCCCGAGCGCCGCCCGCTCTGGGGCTCCATGGCCGAGATCCGCGAGGACGTGGAGCGCTACGCCGAGGCCGGCTTGACCGAGCTCTTCCTCGAGGCCAACTTCGATCCCCGCGGCGTCACCCTGGAGGGCGCCCTCGAGGTGCTGGATGCGCTCGCGCCGAGAGCGAGCTGACGTCGCTAGACGGCTTGCTGGTCGGAGCGGACAAAGGAGAACATCACCGCGTCGTGCGACTTCCCGTGCAGCACGAGGCGCTCCCTGAGCACGCCCTCGCGCACGGCTCCCGACTTCTCGGCGGCCCGAAGACTTGCGGCATTCTCGACTGACACGACCACTTCCAATCGAACGAGATCGGTCTTGGCAAAAGCCCACGGCACGAGCTGGCGGACGGCCGCGGTGGCGACGCCACGGCGAGTGGCCGACGAGCGCACCCAGTATCCCAGATTGGCGCGCCGATTGGCGTCGTCGATCTGGTTGAGGCCGCACCCCCCGAGGAACCTTCCCTCGGCCGACACGATGACGAACTCGAAAGCGGCGCGCGATTCGAACGCCGCCACCTGCGCCCCGATCCAGCTCCGGGAGTCCTCGACGGTCAGATCAGGCCGGCACCACGGCATGAAAGGTCGAACCTCCGACACGGACTCCATGGCTGCCTCATGGAGCACCCGCGCATCGTCGGATCGATACGGCCGAAGGGAGATATCTGTCGTTCGGGCCATGCTTGGTCGGGCCCCGCTCTCCTGCGGTCACTGCCCAGTCCTGCCGTGAGGCTAGAGTTTGCCACGTAAATCGAGGGCGTGGGTGGATTCGGCCTCCCCTGGGCAAACCGCGAACCCTATCGCTTCGTAGAAGCGCGCAGCCTCGAGGTTCGCGGTCCGCAATCGCAGTCGGTCGAACGGACCGCGCGCCGCCGCCACGACATCCGCCAGAAGCCGCCGCCCGATCCCCTGGCGCCGATACGCCTCCATGACGTAAAGGTGGCGCACCCTGCCCACCCGCCTTGCGGCCGTGTATGGATCGACATTGAGCCCACACACGCCGACGGGTTGCCCCTCGACGCGTGCCACGAAGAGCGCCTCGCCGGGCTTGTCGAAGCGGTTGGCCCCGCTCGCCCACTCGGTAGCGAGCCGCCCTACGAACCGGGAGCCAGACCGCTCGCCTTCCGTAATCAACGTTGTGAGCGCGGCCAGGTCGCGCAACCGTTCTATCATCACCATGGGAATGGGGATTGCCCTAGGAGCCGCGCAGCCAGTCCGTGGCGCGTCGGGCGCACGTCGGGAGGCTCTGCGTCATGTCCACGACGAGGTGGCGATCCTCCTGTCGACCTCGCCGGGCAACGTACTCGTCTCGTTGGTGGAGATACGTGTCCCACGTGGCGTCAGAGAGCCCTTCGTGCCGCTGCCGCCGGCGTTCCAGCCGCTGTCGCACGAGGTCGGCCGGCAGCTCGCACTCGATCCATCGCACGGCCGCGCCGGCTGAGGAGGCCATATGGCGCACCCCCATTCGATCCTCATCACGAAGAAACGTGCCGTCGAGCACCACGCCGCCGTCCTCGACCGTCAGGCCGCGGCCCCTCTCTACCAGCCTCTGATAGGTGCGTTGATTCGCCTCGGGGCGGTAGGCTCCCTGTCCGTAGTCGGCGACACCCTTTTCGGTCCCGAACAGCTCCTGGCGGACGGCGTCGGTCGACACCACACGGAGTCCCAGCTCGCCCGCGACCGCCCGCGCCATGGAAGTCTTCCCGGTACTGGCAAGCCCCATCACGACCACGACGGTCGGCCCGCGCAGGGGCGTCGCGTAGCGGCGGGCCAGCTCGAAATATCCAGCGGCCCGCTCCGCCGCCCGGCTCTTGTCGGCCGCGCTGAACTCCGCCTCGTCCAGCCGGAAGCTGAGCACCTTGCCGCGCACATACGCACGATAGCACCGATAGAAGGGAAGGAGACGGAACAGTCCCGCGTCGGCCGCGTGCGCCGCGTAGCATTCGCTGACGTAGTAGCCCAGATCGGGCCGTCCCAGCGAATCCAGGTCCATGGCGAGAAAAGCCACCTCGCTCGCCACGTCGCAGCATCGGAAGCGGTCGTTGAACTCGATGCAGTCGAAGATGCAGATGCCGTTGATGACGCACACGCTCTCGCCGCGGACGTCTCCGTGCCCGTCGACAATCCGGCCCCCGCGAATCCGTTCGTCCAAATGAGCCCGGTGGCGGGCGAGCCATTGCTCGACCCAATCCTGCAGGAGCTGATATGCGGCGGTCTCTATCGTTCGGCCCACGAACGAGCTCATCTGGGTGAAGTTCTCATCCCAGTTGCGACGCGTCTGCTCCCGGGTACCCCACGCGTCGATCTCCGGCCCCCGACGAGCCGTCCGGTGAAATTCGCTCAACCGGTGCGCCACGCGATCGATATTCGCCTCCGTCACGGAGTCGCGGCGCACCATCTCGTCCAGCATGTGGTCGGCAGGCAACCGCTTCATGAGGACAGCATAGTCGATCACCGAGCCGGCATCTGAGAGCTGCGGCACGCCGTCCACTTGGCCGATCGGCTGGACTCCCAGATAGGTTTCCTCGCACAGCCGTCGATTGAGACGGACTTCGGCCTCGCAGGCGATACGGCGCTGCTCGAGCGTGGAGTAGTCGAGAAAGCCGAAGTTCACAGGCTTCTTCAGCTTCAGCACGCGCTCACGTCCCAGCAGCACCACCGAGATGTGCGTCTGCGTCATCTCGACGGGCACCGGTCCCTCCGAGGCCCATTGCGGCGCGTATCGCAGCTTCTCGACCATGGTCAGCCAGTCCTTCAAGCTGGTCTTCTCGTCGTTCATGGGCAATTACACGCTCCAAGGAACAGGGTTGGCACGGAGCGACCGCGTCGATTTTTCCCGGGCCGGGATCAACGACCCAGACCCAACGAGCATTCCACGAATCATATTACCTGTGCGACCCCTTTCCTTCGCTTGGCATCCGCGATGCACTTACCGCTTCGTGGAGTGGTGGAGGTCAAGGAGGATGAGCATGGCGAAGGGCACCGATCACGATTTGCAGTTCCGCGATCGCGTCGACGCGGGGCGCCGACTGGCCGTGCGACTCTTGGCCTACCGAGCCGAGAATCCGCTCGTCATAGCTCTCGCCCGCGGCGGAGTGGTCGTCGGCGAAGAAGTGGCGCGGAGACTTGGGGCGCCCCTGGAGGTGATGGTGGCGCGCAAGCTCGGGGCTCCCGGGCAGCCAGAGCTCGGCGTGGGGGCCATCGCCCCCGGCGTGCGCGTGGTGGACGAGGCGGCCGTGCGCGAGCTCGGCATCTCGGCCAAGCAGCTCGAGTGGATCACCGCCGCCGAAACCGAGGAGATGGAGCGCCGGCTGAGTCGGTACCGGGGCGATAAGCCAGAGCCCACCGTTCACGACCGGACGGTCATCCTGGTCGATGATGGCTTGGCGACAGGCGTGACGGCTCGGGCAGCCATCCACGCATTGAGACGGCAGCGGCCTCGGCGAATCGTGTTCGCGGCGCCGGTATGCGCGGCCGACACGGCCGAATCACTCCGCTCCGCGGTCGACGAGGTCGTATGCGTGGCGACGCCCACCCACCTCGGGGCCGTTGGCTCCTGGTACGCCGACTTCGAGCAGACGACCGACGACGAGGTGCTGAAGATCCTCTCTCGCACCCCGCGCGAGCGACCCCCCGCGGTGGTTCTCCCGCCTTCCCCCAGCCTCGACGGGCTGATCGAGCAGTGCGGTCGGCTGGCGCGTCCTCTGGAGGGCTTGGCCGACCTCGACCCCCTGATGGACCGGATCGGCGATGCTCGCTACGTCCTCCTGGGTGAAGCCTCGCATGGGACGTCGGAGTACTACGTGTGGCGCGCGCGAATCAGCCAGCGGCTCATCGAGGAAAAGGGCTTCTCCTTCATCGCGGTGGAGGGCGACTGGCCGGACTGCTACGAGGTGAATCGCTACGTGAAAGGTCGGGCCGCGGTCAAGGGCGACGCCCAGGCGGCGCTGCGGGGCTTCACTCGCTGGCCGACATGGATGTGGGCCAACTGGGAAGTCGTGGCCTTCGCCGAATGGCTGCGGCGCCACAACTCGCCACGGCCGGAGGGCAAGCGCGTCGGCTTCTATGGGCTCGACGTCTACAGTCTCTGGCAATCCTTGGGCGCCGTGGTCCGCTACCTGGAGCGAGTGGACGGCCCGGCCATGGAAGCCGCCCGGCGTGCCTACCGCTGCTTCGAACCCTACGGCGGTGACGTGGAGCTGTACGCCCGCGCGCACGTATCGCTGGTTCCCGCCTCTTGCGAGCAGGAAGTGGTCGCCTTGCTCAGCGCCCTGCGCCAGAGCGCGCCGCAGGATCGCGCGGATGACCCCGAGGCGCTTTTCGCCGCCGAGCAGAACGCGCTCGTGGTCAGAGACGCCGAGAGCTACTACCGGGCCATGGTCCAGGGCGGCGAGGCTTCCTGGAACGTGCGAGATCGGCACATGGTCGACACGCTGGACCGGCTCATGCGCTTCCATGGACCCGAGGCCCGCGCGATCGTCTGGGAGCACAACACGCACATCGGCGACGCCCGCGCCACCGACATGCCGCGGGCCGGCATGGTGAACGTCGGGCAGCTCGCCCGGGAGCGGCATTCAGAAGAGGGCGTGGTGCTGGTTGGCTTCGCCTCGCATCGGGGCAGCGTCATGGCCGGATCGGAGTGGGAGGCTCCCATGCAGCGTATGCCGGTCCCGCCCGGTCGGCTGGGAAGCTGGGAAGACGTCTTGTACCGGACGGGCCGCGATCATGCGCTCTTCTTGCTGAACGAGGACGCGGCACACACCGGCGCCTTCCTGGAAGTGCGACCGCATCGCGCCATCGGCGTCGTCTACGATCCCCACCATGAGCGTGGCAACTACGTGCCCACCGTGCTCCCGCGCCGCTACGACGCGCTGATCTATCTCGACGAGACCCACGCCCTCCACCCGCTCCGTCTGGACCCGCGGCGCGACGGCGAGCCGCCCGAGACATATCCCTGGGGCATGTGACCGCCTGAATCGGCTCCCGCGCGCATCGAATCCTCGCTCAGCCCGCCGGCTCGGCGGTCGACAGACAGAGATGGTCGCCGTGGAGCCAGCAGGAGCGCTCGCTCTGATGGGTGTCGCGGCGAAGTGAGCGTACGGTACCCCAGCCGCCCTGCGTGAAGGCCTCGGTGAGAAGCCGGGCACCGTCCGCATCCCGCGCACCGTGACACGGGAAGATGCTGATCGACGAGATGAAATGGGCCGCGTATCCACCCCCCTGACGGATCACCTTCAGGACCCAGCCGCCCGAGTAGATTCCCGTGAGGGGCAACAACAGTCTTCCCTTCGGGCGAAGCGAGTCGAGCCAGATGGGCCGGGGGTGGGTGGCGCCGGCGTTGACGAGGATGGCATCGACCGGCCCGGGGTCATGGGCCCCGCCGTCGGCGTGGACGACCTCGACATTCGGCCACGCGGCCAGGTTGCCGCGACTACGAGCAACAAGCTCCGCGTCCACGTCGATGGCGACGACACGACCGGTGGGTCCGACCAGCTCAGCCAGGATCGCCGTGTAATACCCGGTGCCGCACCCGATGTGAACGACATGCTCGCCCTCCTGAAGCTCGAGGGCCTCGATCAGGAAGGCCAGGAAGCTTGGCTGGCCGTTGTTCAGCAGCCGCGTCTCGTCGATCGCGACGAGGACGTCATGGTACACGTGCTGGGGATCGGCGTCCGGAGTGGTCCAGTACTGGCGCGTATACCCTTGGTAGATTCTCCAGGGACCCGGACCGAGGAACTGTTCGCGAGGCACCCGAGAGAAGGTCCGGATGACGGCGGGCGAGGTCAGATGACCCGCATAGGCCAGCTCCTCGGCGTAACGTTGCCGGACCACGTCGATCGCGCTCACCGCTCCCTGGGTTCCCCGACGGCCTGAGCGCCATGAGTCGCTACTGGCAAGGCCCAAGGCTCTTGTTGAAGCCCGTTCCCTGCCAGAACTGGGGAGGCGGCGACAGCTCCGGCTTTCCGATCCAGCCGCGGCGTACCTCCAGATAGTACTGGGTACCATCTGGATTCGCGCAGTACTCCACGGCATCGAGCACTATGTCGTCCCATTTCCCCAGGAACTGAAGATCTTCGAGGGCGTCCGGATAGCGTCCATAGCGGACCTTGTGGAGCTCGACCAGAGCGACGGCGCTCTTCAGGTACTGGTCGCCAAACATGTTGTCGAAGGGCCGAGTGACGCCGGACTTGAAGAGGAAATAGGCGCCGATGCCTATGCTCCCGCCTACAACCAGCACTACTCCAATGAATACGATCCACAGGATCTTGATGTTGCGGGTCACGGCGACGTGTTCACTGTCTCTACGCTTTCAACGCCGCTTCGTCATCCCCAAGAGAAGCGAGTCTCCATCCGCCGCCCGCTACCGGAACAGCGACTTCAGGAGCAGCGAGGCGATGCCGGGCTCGCGCAGGAGGGCCACGATGAGGTCGCGGTGGCGATTGAAGCGAGCGGTGCGGCGGATCACGTCCTGGACGGACTCGGAGGCGAGGGCGCGCACGAGCTCGTCGATCTCGCGGTCGTGGCAGCGGGCGAGAAATTGCCGGAGCCAGCCCGACATGCGCAGCTCGGGACCGAGCTGCGTCTCCCAGCGGTCCTCGTAGCGCTTGAGGAAGCCCTCGTCGAGCCGGCCCGCCTGAAAACCCTCGATCAGCGTGTCGGCGGCCAGCGAGGCGGTGAGCAGGCTGTAGAAGATGCCGCCGCCCGTGCTCGGCTTGGTGAAGCCGCCAGCATCGCCCACGAGGAGGAGCCGATGGGCCACGGTCTGCGGCACGGGCTGCAGGGGCAGGAGGCGCCGGACCGGACGGCTGGGCTGGCGCCGGAGGCGCGCCCGCACCTCGGGCCGCGTGAGAAAGCGCGCGAGGTAGGCGCCCGCGTCTCCCCGCGAGAGCACGCCCACCTTGAGGGCGGCGCCCTCGCCCCGGCGCACGGGCACGGCCCACAGAAAGCCGTCCGGCGCGATCTCGCGGCCGAAGTGGATCTCCACCTCGTCGGCGGGCTCGCTCTCCACCTCGACCTGCGCGGTGTGCAGCACGTGAGCGGGCAGGGCCAGACCGAGCTGCCGATGCAGACGGTAGGAGACGCCGCAGGCGAGGACGCAGGCCCGAGCGTGGATGGCTCTGGTGCCCGCGAGGAGGGTGACGCCGTCGGCATCCGAGGCGATCTCGTCCACGCGCGCCCCCGTGCGCAGGACGGCCCCGGCGCGCTGAGCCTGCTCGGCCAGGCTCCGGTCGAACTGACCGCGGTCCACGGCCAGAATCTCCTCGGCGCCCGAACCCGTCCACGGGACATGGCACGAGCCGCCGCCCGGCGCCATGAGGCGAGCGTGCCGGAGGCGCTGGAGGACGACATCTTCGGGGATCTTGGTCAGGGAGGCCGTCTCGAGCGAGATGATGCCCGTGCAGTGGACGGGCTGGCCGATCTGCTCATGCTCTTCGAGGACGGTGACGTCGAGGCCCGCCTCGGCACAGCGGCGGGCGGTCAGGAGGCCGGCCGGGCCGCCTCCCACGACCGCGACATCGTGCATGCCGGCATCATAGCGGCCGGGGCCTGCGCGACCAAGCTTTGCGAACGAGGCTGATCAGACCTTGGGCCCGCGGCGATCCCAGCGCCCGAGGCCCGTGATCCAGAAGGAGAGCGCGATGAGCCGCAGGTCCAGCCAGAAGCTCCGCCGGCGGATGTAGAGGAGGTCGTAGCGGAACTTCAGGCGCCGGGGGACATCGCGGGCCGCGAAGACCTGGGCGATGCCCGTCAGCCCCGGGCGCGCCTGATGCCGCTGCGCATAGCCGGGGACGTCGGCCAGCTTGCCGAGCGCCCCGCCCGCGTGGGTCTCGATCTCCGCCGGCACGAGGGCGCGCGGGCCCACGAAGCTCATGTCACCCACGAAGATGTTCCAGAGCTGCGGCAGCTCGTCCAGGGCCGAGGCCCTGAGCCAGCGCCCGACGCGCGTGATGCGTCGGTCTCCCTCCATGGCCTGGAGGGGGCCGAAGCGCTCGGCATCGGGGACCATGGAGCGGAACTTCAAGCTGCGGAAGGGGCGTCCGCCGATGCCCACGCGCTCCTGAGAAAAGAACACGGGCCCGCCGTCGCCGGCCTTGATGGCGAGGGCGACCAGGGCTCAGATCGGCGCGGAGAGGACGAGGCCCAGGCCGGAGAGCGCCACGTCGAAGGCGCGCTTCCGTCGCGAGTGCCGCACGGGCCGCGGCTCGGTGGCCGAGTCGCGGAGGATCCGTGCATAAGCATCCACCTGCCCGGGCCGGTCGAAGCTCTCGGCGGCCCGGCGCGCATTGGCGCCGAGGTGCCGGCAGAGCTCGCGATCGCGGTACAGCTCGAGCACCTGGGCCGCGAGGACCGCGGCGTCGCCCGGAGGCGCGAGCAGCCCGCAGTCGTGCTTGAAGGTGATGTTGGCGACCTCGCAGGCGGCCTCGACGGCGGCAATGTAGGGGCGGCCCGCAGCCAGGATGCCGTAGAGCTTGCTCGGCACGATGCAGCCGGCCAGTCCCTGCCGGAGGCCGATCACGAAGATATCGGCGCTGCCGAAGGCATCTGCCAGACCCTCTTCGGGCTGGCGGGGCAGGAAGCGCACCCGCTCGAGCCCGAGCTCGCTCACGCGCTCTCGCAGCGCGGCCTGACGTGCGCCTCCCCCCATGAGCACCCACTCGATACCGGACTCGCCCCGGAGCCGCGCCGCCGCGTCCACGAAGGCGTCGAGGTTCTGGGAGAGGCCGAGATTGCCCGAGTGCATGACCACGAAGGGCTCGACGAGGCCATGGGCGCGCGCGAACGCATTGTCCTTGGGCCGCGGGATGATGGCCGCACAGTCCGCCCAGTTGTGGATCACCGTCACGCGGGCCGGATCGGCGCCCTTGCCCTCCACCAGCCGGTCCCGCATGGTCTCGCCCACGGCGACGATGCGGTCGGCGCGCGCGACCAGCGCGCGGCCCACCCGCTCCAGCGCGCCATCGATCAGCCGGCTCCGGAAATCCTCCATGATGCGCGTGACCTCGGGGAAGAGATCCTGGCAGACATAGACGAAGCGCGCGCCGGCCCGCCGCGCGGCGTGGAGGGCGGCCAGGCCGATGATGGGAGGATCGGTGAGGGCCACCACCACGTCCGGGCGCCCTCCTCGCCGGCCCGCGAGCCAGGCCGAGAAGAAGTAGCTCAGGTAGTTCGCGATCCGGCCCACGAAGCGTGACTTGTCGAAGGTGGTGCCCCGAGCGCGCAGGATCTCGACGCCGTTCCGCATCTCGCGGCGCACGAGCCCGAAGCCGCCATGGCCTCCGCCCGGCCTCTCGCCGCACACCACGGTCACGTCCATGCCGTGCCGCGCCACCAGATCCTCGCAGAGCTGGGCCAGGAGCTGGCCCGTCGCCCCATGGTCGGGCCAGTACGAGCGGTTGAAGACGCAGACCTTCATGCGGCCTTCTCGATTCCCGTCGCGCCGAGGACGAGGGCGTCCATGCGGGTGCGGAGGAAGCAGTCGAGGGCCTCGAGCGGCGTGAGCACGATGGGCTCGTTCTCGTTGAACGAGGTATTGAGCACCACGGGCACGCCGCTGAGCTTCTCAAAGGCCTTGATGAGCTGCCAGTATTCCGGGCTCGCGCTCCGGCTCACCGTCTGAAGCCTTCCCGTGCCGTCCACGTGGGTGACGGCCGGAATGACCTCGCGCTTCTCCGGTCGCACGGGATACACCTGCACCATGAAGGGGTCGGGCACCGCGCCCACGAAGTAGTCGTCGAGCGACTCCTCGAGGATGGAGGGCGCGAAGGGGCGGAAGCGCTCGCGCATCTTGATCTTGCTGTTGATGATGTCGCGCATGTCCGCGCGCCGCGGGTCGGCCACGATGCTGCGCTGGCCGAGGGCCCGGGCGCCCCACTCCATGCGTCCCTGGAACCAGCCCACCACCTGCCCCTGGGCCACGCGCTCGGCCGCCCAGCGCGCGCGGTCCTCGAGATCCTCGAGGGGCACCAGGCGACCGCCGGCGCGCGAGAGATCGTCTGTGCGTTGACCCAGCGCTTCATCGACGGCGGCCGCGTCGAAACCTGGGCCCCAGGAGGCGTGGTCCATGGTGAAGCCGTTGCGGGGATTGCCGAGCCGCTCATGCCAGACGAGCAAGGCCGCGCCGAGCGCGGTGCCGTCATCGCCGGCCGCGGGCTGGATATTGACCTCGGTGAATGGCGTCTCCGTGCGGATCTTTCCGTTCATCACGCTGTTGAGCGCGCAGCCGCCGGCCAGGGCGAGCCGCTTGAGCCCGGTGCGCCGCTGGACGGAGCGAAGCAGGTGGAAGGCCGCCTCCTCGAAGACGGCCTGGGCCGAGGCCGCGATCGCCTCGTGCCGCGGCTCGAGCGGCTCCTCGGGACGACGCGCGGGCCCGAGCAAGGCCTCGAGGGCGGGCGTGAAGACGCGCCCCATCACGGGCTCGCCGCCCTCCCAGGTCATGTCGACGCCGCCCGTGTGATGCCGGAAATAGCGGAGGTCGAGACGGAAGGTGCCGTCGGCCTGAAGATGGATGAGCCGCCGCAGGGGCGCCGCGAAGTCGGGAGCGCCGTAGGCGGCCAGGCCCATCACCTTGTACTCGTCGCCGTATTTCATGAAGCCGAGGTACTGCGTGAGGGCGAGATAGAACATGCCGAGCGAGTGCGGGAAGTGCACGCGCCCGAGCACGTCGAGACGATTGCCCGTGCCCGTGCCCCAGGACGTGCTCACGAAATCGCCGAAGCCGTCGATGGCGCAGACGGCCGCCTCCTCCCACGGGGAGACGAAGAAGGTGCTCGCCAGATGCGCCGGGTGGTGCTCGACCCAGTGCATGCCGGAGCGCACGTACCACTCCGTCAGCCCCAGAGCGGTCGCGGCCTCCTGAGCGGAGTCCTGCACCCGACGGCGGTTGGTGGCGCGATCTCGCACGAGACGAAGCGACGGACGGTGGAGGGCGGCATAGAGCGCCTTCCTCCAGAAGTGCGCGCGCGGATCGCGCGCGATGGCGATGGCGGAAAGCTCGAAGGGCTCGATCCCCGCCGTGCTGAGGCAGGTCCGGATGGACTCGGAGGGAAAGCCGGCCCAGTGCTTGACGCGAGTCAGCCGCTCCTCGGCGATCGCTGCGGTCAGCCGTCCGTCCACGAGGAGCGCGGCCGCCGCATCCCCGTGATAGGCGCTGATGCCGAGTACGGCGTTCATGGGCTCGGTCGTCTTCTAATGTGCGGGAGGGTCCGTGGACTGGTCGCTTATTGATGAAGGGTTACCCGTGGGCGTCAGACCCCTGCCAGATTTCGGCCTTTCAGGTTGGTCAGGGCTATCGACAAGATTCCTAGGATAGGGTGCCGAAGGGGGATTTTCTGGCTCAGCGGGCGCCCAAAATCCTTCCAGATTTGTAGGCCAGAGAGGCCAGCAGGGCACGACTTCAGCCCCAGGAGCGCAATCGGTCATTTCCGCTGCTCTCACAGCCATCTAGCCACCGTTCCGGGCCCGGAGTGCTAACCTCTGAGGTCCAGCCTCCGAGTCCCGCTCGCTGTTACGAGGGAGAGGGTCGTGGTGTCTGCAAGCGGGCTTTCCCATGGCTCAGTCGTGGCATGTGAATGTGCAACATCTGCGCCATGGAACGGGGACACCCGGAGCACGTGATCAAAGCGGTGACGATAGATCTCTCGGGCACCGTGATCGTCCGACGGCCCCTCGACGCCAACCCCGCGGGATCGCGATACGATGGCACCGTCATGCCCCTCTTCTCGCACTCGCGCCTCAGCGTCTACGAGACGTGCCCTCGACAGTACCGCTTCAAGTACATCGATCGCATCATGCGGCCGCAAGTAAGAACCGTGGAGATGTTCCGGGGCAGCCAGGTGCACACGGCTCTCGAGACGCTCTACCGCCGGATCCTGCGCGGGCGCACGCCCTCGCTCGACGAGATTCTGGAGGGATACCGGCGGACATGGCAGGCGGAATGGGCCCCCGAGATCGTCGTCTCCGACCCCAGCATGACGCCCGACGACTTCCTCCGTCAGGGCGAGCGGGACCTCGCGACCTACGACGCGCGCTACCGTCCCTTCGAGGGCGACCGGACGGTGGAGGTCGAGGCCCGGGTCCTGCTCTCCCTCGATCCCGAGCGCCGTATCTCGCTCCAGGGCTACGTGGATCGCCTGTCCATGGCTCGGGATGGCGTCTGGCGGATCCACGACTACAAGACGGGCCGCCGACTTCCCACCCAACAAGATCTCGACCGCGACCGGCAGCTCGCGCTCTACCAAATCGGTGTCCAGCGGAGCTACCCGCTGCTCGCGGAGCGCGTCGAGCTCATCTGGCACTATCTCGCCTTCGACGTGGAGATGCGCTCCTCTCGAGCTCCCGAGGCGCTCCTGGACCTCGAGCGACGGACGCTCGCGCTGATCGACGTCATCCAGGCGGACCGGGCATTCGAGACGCGAGTGGGCGGTCACTGTCGAACGTGTACCTATCAGGCCATGTGTCCCGCCTGGAGCCATCAGTTCCGGCAAGCCGCTCTCCCCGAGCCCGAACGCGTGCGGGAGCCCGGCTCCGTCCTCGTGGACAGGCTCGTCGAGCTACGCGAACAGAGACACGCTCTCGAGCGCCAGATGGAACAGACCCAGGCCGACCTGCTCGAATATGGGCGTCGGGAGGGGGTCGAGACCGTCTTCGGCACGACCCACAAAGCGACGATCAGCCAGGAAGACACCGTGAGCTTCCCGAAGACGGCGGACCCGACGCGGAGTCAGGCTGAGCAAGTGATCAGGGAGGCCGGGCGCTGGGACGAGGTCATCGCCCTCAATGTCCGGGCGGCCGTGAGGCTGTACCGGAGCGGAGTCTGGCCGGAAGGCCTCCGTCGGGCCCTGGCCCCATTTCTCAATAAGATCAGCAGGTTTCGAATAGGCCTCCGAAAGCGCTAGCGCCCTTCGAATACTCTCCGTCTTTCGGGCCAAAGTGCCGAATATATGGATAGGAGAGCCCGACCCGGCACCGAGCCGAGAGGGCGACATGACCGATGCGGGGGCTTGAAGGGAGCCTGTGATGGACACACATCTTCCGAGCATCCTGTGCGTGGACGACGATCCAGGAGTCCTGGATCTGCTCAAGGAGTATTTCACCCTGCAGGGCTTCGTGGTCCTCACCGCCACCAATGGCGTCGAGGCCTTCCTGCAAGTCAAGCAGTGGATGCCTCGCGCGGTCGTCATGGACCTTTTCATGCCTCGCCTGGGCGGCATCGGCGCCCTCGGTCGCATCAAGGCGCTCAATCCGGGCATCGCCGTCATCCTCGTCAGTGGCATGGGCAATGCCCTCGACCTCGTCACGGAGGCGGGTCTGTCGGTGGCGGGCGCGCTCGCCAAGCCCCTCGATCTCGGCAAGCTCTCGGAGACCCTCGCTCGCGTGGGCGTCATAGCCCCCCTGGCTCTCGCCGCCGGCTCCGGCGCCGTCCCCTCGCGTCCCGTCCGGGCCAAGGTGCTGGTGGTCGACGACGAGCTCGAGATGCGCAAGCTGGTGACCGAGCACCTGCAAAACAAGGGCTACGAAGTGCTGGAGGCGGCGGACGGCGAAGAGGCACTGGCGCGCCTGCCGGAGTATCAGCCGCACATGGTGCTGCTCGATCTCATGATGCAGGGCATCGGCGGCATGGAGACCCTTCGCCGCATCAAGGCCATGCAGCCCGAGGTCTGCGTCATCATGGTCACGGCCATCGAGGAGATCGAGTCCGCGCAGACGGCCCTGGGCCTGGGCGCCTCCGACTACGTCACCAAGCCATTCAGCCTGCAGTACCTCGATTCCGTCCTCGAGGTGCACCTGCTGATGGACAGGATCAACCCCGACTCGAAGTAGCTCCTTCCAGCAGTCGCAGAGCCGCGTCCTCACCCGAGCGGACACAGTCGGCGATGCCCACGCCGCGATAGGCCCCGCCTGCCAAGGCGAGGCCGGGTAGCTCCCGCACACAGCCCTCGATAGCCTCGACACGCGCCAGGTGCCCGATCTGGTATTGCGGCATGGCGCGTGGATAGCGGCCCACGCGCGTCCACAGAGGCGCGGCCTGGATTCCGAGAAGCTCGGCAAGTTCCCCCCGCGCGACCCGCACCAGCGTCTCGTCGTCTCCCTCGAGCACACCCTCGTTCATGGCCCCGCCCATGAAGACCCGCAGGAGCGCGCCGCCCTCGGGCGCGCGCCCCGGATACTTCACGCTCGAGAAGGTGCAGGCGATGACGGGCCGCCGCTCTATCTGCGGCACCACGAACCCGAAGCCGTCGAGCGGATGCGGGATGTCGGCGCGGCGCCAGGCCAGGGTCACCGTCGCCGAGGAGGCATACGGGATGCCTTCGAGCAGGAGGGCGAGGGCGGGGTGGGTGTAGCGAAGCGCGCGCGCCGCGTGATGGGCCTCGCACGCGAGGATCACGCGGTCCGCCTCGGCCGCCAGCCCCTCGGCGGTGGCGATGCGCCAGCGGCCGCCCTCGCGGGTCACGCCGGTGACCCGCTCCTTGAGTCGCACCGCGCCGGAAGGGATCCGAGACTGGAGCGCGCGGATCATCTCTTCCATGCCGTCGGCGAAGCTGACGAAGAGCGACCAGCGCGCGCCGCTCGCCTCGCGGCTTCCCGAGGGGGCCCGCCGGGCCGCGCGCCAGAGGGCCAGGATGAGGCTCCGCTCGCGGCGCTCCAGCTCGAGAAATCTGGGCATGGTCGCGGCCAGAGACAAGAGATCGGGATCGGCCGTGTAGATGCCGGCCACGAGCGGCTGGGCCACACGCTCGAGGGCCTGACGGCCCAGCCGTCGCCGCACGAAGGCGCCCAGGCTCTCATCGGGATCGAGACCTCGCGGCAGCAGGAGGTCGAGCCCCATGCGGAGCTTGCCCGGCCAGGAGAAGAGGCCAGAGCGGAGGAAGGGGCCAAAGCGCGTGGGGGCCAGGAGCTGGAAGCCCTCGGGCAGCGGATGCAAGCGGCCTCGGAAGACGACGAAGACGCGCCGGAACCGATCATCGGTGCGGACGAGCCTGTCCGCCACGCCGAGACGGCGACAGAGCTCGAGGGCCCAGGGCTTCTCGGACAGGAAGGAGTCGGGGCCGCATTCCACGAGGAAGCCCTCGCGCCGCTCCGTCTGGATGGTGCCTCCGAGCCGGTCGGAGGCCTCGAAGAGGCTCAGCTCGAGGTCGAGTCCGCGCTCGCGCGCAAGCTCGCCCGCGCGGTGCGCGGCGCAGAGCCCCGCGATGCCACCACCGACTATGGCAAGCTTCACGCCGGGCCTCGCCTGACGAGGTCCACCAGCATGGCGATGAAGGCGGGATGATCATTGGCGGCGGCGGCGCGGTGAAGGCGAATACCCAGCTGATCGGCGAGGCGGCGTGCCTCGACGTCGAGATCGTAGAGGATCTCGACGTGATCGCAGGCGAAGCCGATGGGAGCCAGCACCACGTCGCCGACGCCCTTGCCCTCGAGCCCGCGCAGCACATCGCAGATGTCGGGCTCGAGCCAGGGCTCGCGCGGGGAGCCGCTCCGGCTCTGATACGCGATCTGCCAGCGCTCGTGGCCGACTCCCGCCGCGATGGCGCGCGAGGCACCCTCGAGCTGGGCGGCATAGGGTGACGCCTTGGCCATGGCTGTGGGCACGCTGTGAGCGGTGAAGATCAGCAGCGCGTCACCTCGCCCCTCCCTGGGCACCTGGCTCAAGGCATCGCTCACGCGCCCCGCCATGGCCTCGATGAAGCGCGGGTGGTCGGGCCACCCGGGCGTGAAGACCACCTCGGGGGCGCCGGCGCCGACCTTCTCGCGCGCGCGATCCACGTCCTGCATGTAGCGCTCCCACGAGGCCTCCGTCTGGAAGGCGGAGAGAATGATGCCGAGCGCGCGGCGATGGCCGCGCTCCCGCATCTCCGTCAAGGTCTCGTGGAGGAAGGGATGCCAGTTCCTCATCCCGACATAGACGGGAAGCGCGAGCCCCTCGCGCGCGAGGGCCTGGCGAAGCCCCTCGGCCTGAAGAAGAGTCAGCTCGGTGAGCGGCGAGCGGCCGCCCAGCCGCTCATAGTGGTGGGCAACCTCCTCGAGGCGCTCGGGAGGGATGCGGCGCCCGGCCGTGACGATGTCGAGAAATGGCCGGACATCCTCCGGCTTCTCCGGCCCGCCGAAGGCGATGAGCAGCACCGAGTCGAATTTCATCGCGCGGACAGCTCGTGGACGATGTCCACGAGTGCCTTCACGTTCTCCACCGGCGTCTCCTGGTGCACGCCATGCCCCAGGTTGAAGATGTGGCCGGGGCGCCCCTTGGCCCCGTCGAGAATGCCCTGGGTCGCGCGCCGGATCGCCCCGACATTCGACAGGAGCACCGCGGGGTCGAGATTGCCCTGCACGGCGATGTCATGACCGAGCCTGTCCCACGTCGGCCCCAGCTCCACGCGCCAGTCGAGCCCCAGCACATCGCCCCCGGCTTCCTTCATTAAAGGAAGGAGGCCCGCCGTGCCCACCCCGAAGTGGATCACCGGTGTCGCGGGAGTGAGGCGACGAATGGTCTCGCGGCTCCACGGCTGAACGAACTCGCGGTAGTCGGACGGAGACAGCGTCCCCACCCAGGAGTCGAAGAGCTGCACGGCCTGCGCGCCCGCGGCGATCTGGCCATTCAGATACTCCGCAACGATGGCGGAGAGCCGGGCCATGAGGGCGTCCCACGCCCGTCGCTCCGCCCGCATGAAGCGCTTGGTGAGCAGGAATTCGCGGGAAGGGCCGCCTTCGATCAGATACGAGGCGAGCGTGAAGGGCGCGCCGGCGAAGCCGATGAGCGGCACGCGCTCGGCCAGCGCCTTGCGCGCGAGCCGCACCGTCTCGAACACCGCGCCCACGGCCTCTGCCACGTCCACGGAGGGGAGCGCGGCAACCTCGGCCGCGCTCCTGATGGGACGGGGGATGCGCGGCCCTTCACCCTCGACGAACTCGAGCCCGACGTCGAGAGGCTCGAGAACGAGCAGGATGTCGGCAAAGAGGATGGCCGCGTCCACCCCCAGCCGGTCGACGGGCTGGAGCGTCACCTCAGCCGCGGCCTGGGGATTCTTGCACAGCTCGAGGAAGCCGTAGCGCGCGCGCATCGCGCGGTACTCGGGCATGTAGCGTCCGGCCTGGCGCATGAGCCAGATCGGCGTGACCGATGTCGGTTGCCGGCGACAGGCGAGGAGAAACGGCGATGCGACGGCGTTCGACATGTCGAAGCGAGCCTACAGGCCACCTCTGGCGCAGTCAAGAAAGCGGGCCTATAATCCGAGGCCGGCCTGCGCGCGAGGCGGCGCGTCGACTGTGGGCCAGACCCGTCACCCTTGGGAGGAGTTTCCGATGCCTTTCACGTCCGGCAAGCAAGCCTTCCTCGAGATCCTCAAGCAGGAAGGCGTCGAGGTGATGTTCGGCAATCCCGGCACGACCGAGCTGCCGCTCATGGACGGCCTCGCGCGCGAGACTCGCATCCGCTACATCCTGGCCCTCCAGGAGGCGGTGGCCATCGCCATGGCCGACGGCTACGCCCAGGCGAGCGGCAAGCTCGCCGCGGTGAACGTGCACACCTCGCCCGGGCTCGGCAATGCCATGGGCATGCTGTACGACGCGAGCAAGGCGGGCTCGCCCCTTCTCCTGACCGCGGGCCAGCACGACCAGGCCATGAACCTGACCGAGCCCATTCTCTGGTCAGATCTGCCGCCCGTGGCGCGACCCTACGTCAAGTGGTCGCACCAGATCACGCGCCTCGAGGATCTGCCTCGCGCCGTGCGCCGCGCCGCCAAGACCGCGAAGGCACATCCCACGGGTCCTGTCTTCATCTCGCTTCCCGTCGACGTGCTCAATGCCGAGCTCGAGATCGATCTCCTCGAGACGACCCGCGTCGCCCCGCGCATCCGCGGCGACAAGGCCGCCATCGAGGCGGCCGCGGATCTCCTCGTCAAGGCCGAGCGCCCCATCCTGATCTCGGGCGATGCCGTGGCGCACGGCGATGGACTCGATGAGATGGTCGAGGTCGCTGAGCTCCTGGGCGCGCCCGTCTACAGCGAGTGCGTGCCCTCGACGTGCTCCTTCCCGTCCACGCATCGCCTGTATCAGGGCACCTTCCCGCGCCTCGGCCCGCCCATTCGCCAGCTCCTGATGAAGCACGACCTGATCTTCTCGGTGGGCGGCGACATCTTCACGCTCTCTCTGCCTTCCGACGTCGAGCCCATGCCGGAGGGCGTGACCCTCATCCACATGGACACGGATCCGTGGGAGATCGGCAAGAACTATCCGGCCAAGGTGGCGATACTGGGCGATCCCAAGGCCACGCTGCCCGAGCTCGCCGAGGCGATTCGCAAGCGGCTCACGCCCGCCGCGAGCAAGGCCGCCCAGGCGCGCGCGGAAGCCCTCGGCAAGGCGCGCGAGGCCAAGATCGCCGACCTCAAGGAGCGCGCGCGGAGGGAAAGCGGCCAGACGCCCATCAGCCCGCTCGCCCTGGTGGCGGCGGTGGCCGAGGCGGTGCCCGATGACGGCGTCGTGGTGGACGAGAGCATCTCCTCGGGCGGGGGCCTGCGCGAGCTCCTGCGCACGCGCGACCCCAAAGGCTTCTTCGGCCTTCGCGGGGGCGGCATCGGCTGGGGGCTGCCCGCCGCGCTCGGGATCAAGCTCGCCCTTCCGTCGCGACCCGTGGTGGCCCTGGTCGGGGACGGCAGCGCCATGTACACCATCCAGTCCTTCTGGACGGCCTCGCATGATTCGATCGCCGTGGTCTGGGTGATCTTCAACAATGCCTCGTACCGCATCCTCAAGCAGCGGACGCTCGCGCTGAAGGGCTTCTCCGCCGAGGACGACAAGTACGTGGCCATGGACCTTGTCAACCCGCGCCTGGACTACGTCGGGCTCGCCAAGGCCCAGGGCGTGCCGGGCGAGCTCGTGGAAAAGTCCGCGGACGTCGGTCCCGCCATCCATCGCGGGCTCGCCTCGGGCGGGCCATACGTGATCGACGTGCGCATCGACGGGTCGTTCAAGGGCTAGCGGGTGGAGACGCCCGTGGCCGAGTCGCGATGAGGCGCAAGAAGGCGCGGTCGCCGAGCAGGATCGTGCCCTCCCTCCGAGGATTGCAGGAGGGGATCGCTCAGCTCGGTGGTGGGGACCTTGCCTATCGGGTTGCCGTCAAGACTGACGCTGCCCTCGACCCTCTCGCTCGGCAATTCAACGCGATGGCGGCTCAGCTTCAGGAGCGGTACGCGGGACTCGAACGGGAGATCGAGGCGCGAAGGCTCGAGGTCCGCGAGACCATCGAGCAGCAGGCGGCCACCAGCGAGATCCTGCGCGTCATCAGCGGCTCGCCGACGGACGCGCAGCCAGTCTTCGACACGATCGTGCGGAGCGCGGTCCGCGTGTGCGACGCCCGCTTCGCCCTGTTTTTTCGACTGGAGGGCGAGTTCGTTCACCTCGCCGCTCAACACAACTATCCGGCTGAGGTGCTCGAGCACTTCCGGCGCACGCCGCACCGGCTGGCGGAGGGCAGTCTGCTCGTGGCGCAAGCGATGCTCCGTGGGGCCGTCGTCCACATTCACGACATCGAGCTCAACCCGGAGGTGTCCGAGGCCGTGCGGGAGCTGGCTCGCTCGACCGGTTACCGGAGTGTGCTCGCGGTGCCCATCATGCGCGAGGGACGCGCGCTCGGGGGCCTCGCGGTCACTCGGAGCGACGTGACGGGAGCGCCGAAACCCTTCTCGGATAGGGAGATCGAGCTGCTCAGGACCTTCACCGAGCAAGCGGTCATCGCCATCGAGAACGTGCGCCTGTTCAAGGAGCTGGAGGCCCGGACCGCTCAGCTGACGCGCTCGGTCGAGGAGCTCAAGGCCCTGGGGGACGTCAGCCGGGCGGTGAGCTCGACGCTCGACGTCGAGACGGTGCTCAACACGATCGTCTCCCGCGCCAGCAAGCTCGCCGACGCCGACCGCTGCTCGATCTACGAGTACGAGGAGGCGGCCGAGCAGTTCGAGTTGCGCGCGACCGACCACTACGACGCGGAGTTCGTCGAGGCCCTCCGGGCGGCACCTCTCCGGAAGGGCGAAGGGCTCATGGGGCGCGCCGCCGAGATGGGCGAGCCAGTCCAGATCCCCGACATCACCCGACCCGGAGCCTACCAGAGCAGCATCCGGGAGATCCTCATCCGCTACGGGTACCGGGCGCTCCTCTCCGTGCCCCTGCTCCGCGAAGACCAGATCATCGGCAGCCTGTCTTTCAACCGGAAGGCGCCCGGGGAGTTTCCCCCGGAGGTCATTGACGTCCTCAAGACGTTCGCCACCCAATCGGCCCTGGCCATCCAGAACGCCCGGCTCTTCCGTGAGATCGGGGACAAGAGCGCCCAGCTCGAAGCGGCCAGCCGCCACAAGTCGGAGTTTCTCGCCAACATGTCCCACGAGCTGCGCACACCCCTCAACGCGATCATCGGCTTCTCGGAAGTCCTCTCCGAGGGGATGTTCGGCGACATCAACGAGAAGCAGACCGAATACCTCCAGGACATCCTGGAGTCGGGACGGCATCTCCTGTCCCTCATCAACGACATCCTCGATCTCTCGAAGATCGAGGCGGGGCGCATGGAGCTGGAGCTGTCGGACTTCGATCTGCCGAACGCCATCGAGAACGCCCTGATCCTGGTGAGAGAGCGGGCGAGCCGGCGGGGGATCAGGCTGGGGAGCACCATCGACAAGCGTCTGGGAATGATCGGCGGCGACGAGCGGAAGGTGAAGCAGGTCCTCTTGAATCTCTTGTCCAACGCCCTGAAGTTCACGCCCGAAGGGGGACGGATCGACGTCGGCTCCCGTCTGCACGACGGTGTCGCCGAGGTATCCGTCACGGACACCGGCATCGGCATCGCGCCGGCGGATCAGGACGCGGTGTTCGAGGAGTTTCGGCAGGTGGGCACCGCGGACAGGAAAGCGGAAGGCACCGGGCTCGGGCTGGCCCTCTCACGGAAGTTCATCGAGCTCCATGGCGGAAGGATCTGGGTGAAGAGCCACGAGGGGATCGGCTCGACCTTCACCTTCAGCTTGCCGCTCGAGCAACGATCCTAGGTTGGTTGCCCTGACCATGCCGGGAAGACTCAAGGACAAGGTCGCCGTCATCACGGGCGCGGGGTCACGCGGACCCGGGCTCGGCAATGGCAAGGCCGCGGCCATCCTCTTCGCCCGCGAGGGCGCGCGGGTGCTCTGCGTCGACCTGAAGGCCGAGAACGCAGAGGAGACGGCCAAGCTGATCGCCCAGGAAGGCGGCGAGGCCGCGGTCTTCGCGGCCGATGTGACGCGTAAGGCCGACTGCGAGGCGATGGTGAAGGCCGCGCTCGATCGCTGGGGCGCGGTGGACATCCTCCACAACAATGTCGGCATCGAGTCGCGCAAGACGCTCTTCGAGACGACGGAAGAGGAGTGGGACAAGGTCATGGCCGTGAACCTCAAGTCCATGCTGCTCGCCACACAGGCCGCGGCCAAGCCCATGGTCGAGCGCGGGCGCGGCGCCATCATTTGCGTCTCTTCCGTGGCCGCGCTGCGCGGTCACGACCGCACCGCTTACGCCGCCGCCAAGGCGGGCGTGATCGGCTTCGTGCGCACCTGCGCGGCGCAGCTCGGCCCCAAGGGCGTGCGCGTGAACGCGATCGCGCCCGGCATGGTGTGGACGCCGATGGTCGAGAGCGTCGGGCCCGAGCTGCGCGAGAAGCGACGGAAGGCGACTCCGCTCGGCACCGAGGGCGAGGGCTGGGACGTGGGCTGGGCCGCCGTCTACCTCGCGAGCGACGAGGCGCGCTGGGTGACGGGGCAGACCCTGGTCGTGGACGGCGGCTTGACGCTCACCACGCGATAACTTTCACCGGAGACCTTTCGATGGCGATGACCTTCGGGATGCACCTGGGACACGTGGGCGGGCCCATGGCCGAGATGCGCAAGCTGTGGCGCTATGCCGACGCCAACGGCTTCGACTGGTTCTCCTCGGCCGACCACTTCCAGGAGTCGCCCTATCGAGACGGCAACGGGCCATGCTTCGAGGCCATCAGCACCATGACGGCCATCGCCCTCGACACGAGGCACGTGAAGGTCGGCTCGCTCGTCATCTGCGTCAACTACCGAAACCCCGGCGTGCTCGCCAAGGCCGTGTGCACCATCGACCACCTCTCGGGCGGCCGCTGCGAGCTCGGCATCGGCGCGGGCTGGCACCAGCACGAGTACGAGGGCTTCGGCATCCCCTTCGAGCGGATCGGCATCCGCCAGGATCACCTGGAGGAAGCCGTGCAGATCCTGCGCATGCTCTTCGATCAGCCCATCTCGAACTTCAAGGGGCAGTACTTCCAGCTCAACGACGCGCGCTGCAATCCCAAGCCCGTCCAGAAGCGTCTGCCCATCTGGGTAGGCGGCCAGGGCGAGAAGCGCACGCTCAGGACGGCGGCCAGGTACGCGGACGGCTGGAATGCCCCCTACATCGACCCGCAGACGTGGAAGGCCAAGAACGCCATCCTCGAGGATTGGTGCGCAAAAGAAGGCCGCGATCCCAAGACGCTCGCCCGCACGGTCAACGTCGGCTTCTACGGGGGCGCCGACGCGAAGGGTGTGGCGCGCGGCGAGGCAATCTTCAAAGCGCACTGGGGCGACAGACCCGAGCGCAAAGGCTTTTTCCGTGGCC
Organism: Candidatus Methylomirabilota bacterium; assembly: GCA_036002485.1. NCBI lineage: Bacteria > Methylomirabilota (SeqCode) > Candidatus Methylomirabilota bacterium. The sequence goes on from DASYTI010000110.1 coordinate 23,473, forward strand.
TGCCGAAAGACGCGCTCGAGATGTGCCAGGCCTATGAGGCCGTGGGAGCCCAGCGCGTGAACCTGGCCTTTCGCGCGGGCCCGTACGACTTCGAGGCCATTCAGGCCTTTACCGAGACCGTGCTCCCGGCCTTCGGCATCAAGCGTCCCCAGTCGAGCGCCCGAGCGTAGAGCGTGAGCGTAGCTCACATAGCGCCAAACCCGGCGATGCCCAGCTACCGCCTCGCCCGCGCAGCGATCAGCTCCTGCAGCACTGTAAAGCGCGTGGCGTCGGCCCAGAAGAGGCCGCCGGTGACTGTCCACCCGATCCCGTACCAAACGCTGTCCGTGCCGGACCAGCGACGGATCTTGATCGTGTACGTCGCACCCGGCTCGCCCTCGAACTCGGCGAGCTCGTAACTGTTGTCCCACGAGCCGCTGTAGCCGACCTGATTGCCTCGGCTGTCGAAGATCTGCAGGTCCAGGTCCACCGTCAGCGTCGAGGCGATCGGCAGCTCCAGTCCAGGCAGCGGGAACATCGTGATCCTGCTGTCCCACGCAAGGGCGACCTTCACGTGGCGCGGCGAGAAGATGAAGCTCGACAGCTTCACGAAGTAGGAGAAGGTCGTGCGGTCGTTGC